>JAEWJV010000435.1 GCA_023386395.1 Bacteroidota bacterium | reverse complement strand
CCACGAAGCCAGATAACCTCCTGGCCGTCTTCCAAAATCTCCCCTTCCATTTTACCGCTTTCCTCATCGCGGGCAATAGTGCCAAGCGGCACTTCAATAATTATATCCTCACCATCGGCGCCGGTACGATTATTTTTGTTACCGCCTTCACCATTTTCTGCAATCACATTTTTATAATAACGAAGATGAAGCAACGTCCACAATTGTTTGTTGCCTTTTAAGATAATATGGCCACCCCTTCCCCCATTGCCGCCATCAGGCCCGGCTTTAGGATTAAATTTTGTGCGCATAAAATGCTTACTGCCGGCGCCGCCATTGCCACTCCTGCAAAAAATTCTTATATAATCTATGAAATTATTTTTCTCCATGCTGTTCAATAAACAATCGAAATTAAAAGAAACTATTTCAAAGGTTATTAAATTTTATAGCGATAACAGCGTTTCACCCGCATGTTTGATTAATAATCGTTAAAACTTATTATTTAACTTGTGCTTGTAAGTGTTATTTCAGAAATTAAATTCATCGCTATGCAAAAGCAATTATTATTTTTTGTGCTGATGATATGTTTTATTTCGGCCAATGCACAAAAAAAACCGGCAGCCTGCTGCCCGGCAGCTAACGCAACAGAACAATTTGCGCTGCTGGCCAATGATAAAAGTTTTGTAATGCAGCATGACGCGCCGTTGCCTTTTAATTACAAAACTGCCAATGGCGCTGATATAAATTTTAAAGCGGCTGATGGTACCGATGCCCATGGATGGATAGTTAAAGCACCGAAGCCTACAAACTATTACATTTTTGTTTTCCAGGAATGGTGGGGGCTGAATGATTATATAAAACAGGAAACCGAAAAATTAGCCAATGAGCTTGGCGTTAACGCCATTGCTATTGATTTATACGATAAACAAATTGCCACAACACCCGATGAAGCCCGCAAACTGGTGCAGGCTGTAAAAACAGACCGGGCAGTAAATATTATTAGAGGCGCCTATAATTATGTTGGTTCAAATGCACAGGTTTTTACTATTGGCTGGTGCTTTGGTGGTGGCTGGAGCCTGCAGGCAGCATTGCTTGGCGGCAGCAATGTTGAAGGTTGCATTATGTATTATGGAATGCCTGAAAAAGATGTGAACATATTAAAGAAACTGCATTGTGATGTAATAGGTTTTTTTGCCAAAAAAGATGGCGGCATAACGCCGGCAGCGGTTGAAGAATTTAAAACAAATATGAAAGCCGCCGGTAAAAATCTTACTGCTTATGAATATGATGCAGTGCATGCATTTGCTAACCCGAGCAATCCCAGTTATAATAAAGAAGCTACAGCAGATGCCTACGTAAAAGCCATAGCTTTTATTAAAGCAAGAATGAAATAAATAATATTAGTATTAAAACAAATTGCCTTCAGGCAATGCAAGCTGGCGTTTATATAGCTGGATAGTGTTTTCAAAACCAAAATAAATAGCATCGCAAATGAGTGCATGGCCAATACTTACTTCGTCTATCCATGAAATATTACGGATGAGATAATGCAGGTTTTTAAGATCAAGGTCATGCCCGGCATTTAAGCCAATGTTCATTTCGCGGGCTGCTACCGCTGCTGCGAGATAAGACGCTATAGCTTCTTCTTTATTGGTTTCATAATTATGTGCATAAGCTTCGGTATATAACTCCACTCGGTCCGTGCCGGTTTCGGCTGCAGCTTCAATCATTTCAATTTTAGGATCAACAAAAATTGATGTGCGTATGCGTGCATTTTTAAACACGGCAATTATATCTTTCAAATATTGTTTGTACGCAATCGTATCCCAGCCATGATTACTTGTAACCTGTGATAAAGCATCAGGCACCAGTGTAACCTGTGTGGGTTTTGTTTCCAGAACCAGCTGCACAAATTTTTCTTCCTGCGGATTGCCTTCAATATTAAATTCTGTGGTAATAATCTTTTTTATCTTTCGTACATCGTCATAGCGAATGTGGCGTTCATCGGGTCTTGGATGCACTGTAATGCCTTCCGCACCGAATTTTTGCGCATCAATTGCGGCCTGAACAACATCGGGATTATTGCCGCCGCGGCTATTACGTAAAGTGGCAATTTTGTTGATGTTCACGCTTAATTTAGTCATGGTTACAAGATATTTAAATTAACAGATAAAGTAATGGTTAAGATGGGACAGCTAAATAACGACGGTGTAGTTCATTCAGGTATCGAATATAGTTTTTTAATTTCTCTTTAACGATAGTGAACCACCCTGCCTGTTTAAAAATAAAAATATTATTACCTTTTGTTGCTTAACCATTTGTTGAAATACAAATAAAAATTGTGACGTTCACACTATAATAAAAGCCGTTTAACGATTAACGGCCCAAAATGTTACAGCCTTTCTTTCCCGCCATTATCAACACCAGAAAAACAATGAAAATTTTTGGCTTAGGTTTGGCAGTAAATTGTACCGGATATTTAATTCGTGAAAACAAAACTTATGAAGATGCAGGTTTTATTTCCCTTACTCCTCTTATTACTGAATGTTAATTGCAGATTGGCAAACAGGTCTAATATGCCTGTAGAACAAAAGCAGGCACAAACAAAAGATTCCGCTTCAAACAATGAAAGTGTTGCTGCAAAAGATGTTGCTGTAACTGCGGGCGACACTTCTTCTTCACTGGCTACCAGGTTTGGCGTAATGGTTGCCAAATCGGGCGGCAGGAATATCCCACCGGAAAGACAGGCGCAGATAGTAAAAGCCCTGGGCGTAAATTATACAAGGGCAAAAATTGATATAAAAACATGGAATGGCAGCAGCAATGCCTGTGATGCTTATACAGCCGCAGGTTTAAAATTTTTGTTGAATGTAAATTATGCTGTTCCCCGCAATGCGGTAGGTGATCATGACCCGGTGCCTTTTCCCACAGATATGGCTGCTTACAGCAATGCACTCAATTCAATTCTTGATAAATATAAACCCGAAGTGCTCGTAGTTGAAAATGAAGAAGACAATCCTCTATACCACACAGGCTCTGCGGAAGATTATTTAACGGAACTTAAAACTGCGATTGATATAGCGCATAAACGAGGGATAAAAGTTACCAATGGTGGCCTCACAGTAAGGGAAGTTTGCCTTATTGTTTATGATGACCTAATGCAAAAAGGCAGGAAAAAAGAAGCTATGGATTTTGTAACAAAGGCAGCACCGCCGGCGCTGGTGCAGCGGGTACAGAATACAAATAATAAAATGATTCAGCGCCAGATTGAATTTGGAAGAAAGATACTGGCAGCCTATAAAACACTTGATCTTGATTATGTAAATTTTCACTGGTATGAGCCTGTAAAAATGAGGGGCAAGGGAGGCGATGCAGCGTTTGATCCGGCAATATTTGCTTTTGTGGCAGATTATATTAAAACAGCCACAGGGAAGCAGGTTATGTCAAATGAATTTGGCGTATTACAACCCTCACCGGAATTGGTGAAAAACATATTGCATACAGTGCGCAATGCAGGGCTAGCCTATGGCATTTTTTACAGTGCAGACGGCGGAACTGAAGGTTCAGGTAAAGCGGTTGCCTTGCAGGATGCCAGCGGCAATCTTAAAGAGAATGGTGTTGCTTTCAGGGATTTTATAAAGCAGGCACATTAAATATAAATACTGAGCCAATCATTTTTCAGAAAGCCTGTCAAAATTATCTTCATCTACTGTTTCAGTTTCATCAAACGCACTTGCGGAACCATCAGAATCTATTTCATCTGATTGATATTTTTCACGCGTGAATAATTCATCTTCATAATGTATTTGTGAAGGCTTTTCTTTTTTAGGATCGTTATCTGATTTCGATTTATCCATACAATTAATTTGAAAGTTTTATGCCTCTTTTATAGCGTTTTTAAAACCGCTTCGGCTGTTTTTTTGCCACTGCTTAAAGCTGCTTCAACCGTAGCGCCTGGCGAACCTTCAAACAAAGCTTCGCCGGAAAAAAAGATAGTATCGTCAATCGGTTGCCGCAAAATATGTTTGGCAATTGCACTTTCCACAGTGCTGAACGAATAGCCGCCGTAAATATCCGGTTCTTTGCACCAATTGGCTATCTTATATGCCTTTAAATTTTTATGAAGTTTTTCTGCGGCCACATTAAAGCTATTTGCCAGCGATTGAATGGCTTTGTGAAGAATGGCCCCGTCTGTTTCATGCTGCAAAGATTTTGCTTTCTCATTCCCGATCCAGCCGGTTAAAATATTGTTCTCAACCGGCGATTGCGTCCACCAGGTTGGAACAATTTCATGCTGCATAAAAATCATACCGGCATCTTTGGTTTTTGTTTTCCAGAAATTTTCATGAAACTCCAGTATAACTTTTATTACCGCCCCAAAGCCTATGTTTTTTGCGGCTTTCGTGTGTTGAGGAATGGCAGGCGAAAACTCTATGTAATCAGAATTGCCCGCACCGGCCTGCAAAACACTTATGGGCACGGCAAGCACAATTTTAATGGCTTTAAACAGGCGGCTGCACATAGAAAGCACATTTATTTCGTTTTTGTGCCAGCTTATTTTTTTGGCGCAACAGGAAAAATGAATAGCACAACCATTATCCCTGCATTTCGTTTCCAGGAAATCTATTAATTTTTTATACCCGCCATCAATCCTGTACTGTGTTCCCATTTCTTTACTCCATTCACGGTATAAAGATTTGGTGCTGGCTCTTGAAATATCTGCCAGGTCAAAACCACCTGCAAAATTTATTACAAATGATCTCAATTCCGCGTATTTATCTTCTCCAAAATATGTATTAATAAATTCAGCCAAAGGCATATCCTGTTGCAGTGAAGCCATCTCTTTCATTAATAAATCCCAATGCCCTTCGAAATTATTTTCATTCTTAAACACGCCGTTTTCAATGCGGCCCATTGTGTCATTAACGGCATGATAAGAAATGCCGGCTTCATTCAATAAAGACAAGGTAATGGGCGCATCACCATGAATAAATT
The DNA here is from genome assembly GCA_023386395.1 of Bacteroidota bacterium. Classification (GTDB taxonomy): domain Bacteria; phylum Bacteroidota; class Bacteroidia; order Chitinophagales; family Chitinophagaceae; genus Parafilimonas. The sequence continues at coordinate 1,319 of JAEWJV010000435.1, read as the reverse complement.
CAGCCCCTGTTTCAACAGGTTGAGAAAAAGAATGCTCATATAAAGTATCTATGCGGCCACCGGGCCTTTGTTTTGACTCCAGAATGGTTACTGCTATTGTATGTTTCGATAATTCAAAAGCAGTCATTAAGCCGGCTGCGCCGCCGCCAACAATTACAACGGATTGTGCATGATTATTTTTGGCAGATGGCATGGCTATTGTAAACTTTTTTATAAAATATTAATTATGATACGGAAATTAAAATCAGGCGAATACAGGTTATATTCAAAAAAGAAAGACCCAAAAACCAACAAACGCAGGAACCTGGGCACTTTCAATACACTTGAAGCGGCAAAGAAACACGAACAGGAAATTCAGTATTTCAAGAAACACTGATTAAAGTTCAAACAGCAATTGTTCATCATTATCTTTTACAGGTATTTGACGTATAAAATTGTCATAACCTTCTTCATCGTCATGGTTACTGTAAACGCCATAAGCATCAATGCTGTAACCTATTAGCCCGTCATTTGTTTTAATTAAATATAATACAGATGTATCTGAAGGATCTGACTCGCCTTCAAAACGGTAGCTTTTAACAATAGTTAAATCCTCAGGTTTGTAAATTTTATCATTAACAACGAAACCTTCGCTGGCCCACCTGAATTCATTATCATAACCTTTTACGGTTAACTTATTCAGTATCTGGCTGAGTGTGTTCATTTCATCTAATGTAGACATAAATATTTTTAATACATCTGGTTTCAATTCTTGTACCAATCATTGCGTGAAATGATATTGTCAATTGTTTTTTGATATGGAATAGCGGTATTTTTAAATACAGAACTCTTATCAGCCTGCGGTGGGTATATTTTCAAAACCATCTGTTGGCTCTCCCATTGCCGCTTTTTTCATGCGCATGGCTGTTTCATGGCCGAGATATTTCTCAATTCTTTTTTCAACCCAAATGAGTGCCGGTGTAAGAATGATGGCCATAAGAAATTTGTAGATATAATTTAAAGTGCCCACAGCAAAGATCATCGGCCATGTCCACGTTCCGCCCAATTTAAATGCGATGGTTAATACGATAAAGCTGTCAACAATCTGCGAAACCACGGTGGAGCCTGTTGCACGCAGCCATACTTTTTTTTCACCTGTTATGCGTTTTATACGATGGAAAACCGTTACATCAACCAACTGGCTTATGAGGAATGCCGTAAGGCTTCCGAGTATAATCCAAAGCCCCTGGCCGAAAATACTGTTAAAGGCAGTTTGCATGTTATCAATGCCTTTGGTTTGGCTGGATGTTATCCAGAAATCTGCGGGGGGAATATGAATG
>JAEWJV010000415.1 GCA_023386395.1 Bacteroidota bacterium | reverse complement strand
AAGCAGAGCCGGTTTTAATCTGGCCGCAATTTAAGGCAACGGCTAAATCGGCAATAGTTGTATCTTCTGTTTCGCCGCTGCGATGGCTCATAATGGTTGTGTAACCATTTGTTTGTGCAAGCTGAACGGCATTAATGGTTTCTGTAATAGTGCCAATCTGGTTTACTTTAATAAGAATGCTATTCGCAATGCCATTATCAATACCGCGTTGTAAAATTTTAGTATTGGTTACAAATAAATCATCGCCAACCAGTTGAACTTTACTGCCAATGGCATCTGTTAATTTTTTCCAGCCGTCCCAATCTTCTTCGGCCATGCCATCTTCAATGGAAATGATAGGATATTTATTCACCCATTCTGTCCAGTAAGCCACCATTTCATCGCTGGTGATTACTTTCTTTGAGCTTTTATAAAATGTATAGCTTTTGCCATCTTTCATCATTTCGCTGCTCGCCGCATCCAAGGCAATACCAATTTGTGAACCTGCTTTATAACCTGCATCTTCAATTGCCTGCAACACAGTCTCAATGGCTTCTTCATTGCTTTGAATATCAGGCGCAAAACCACCTTCATCGCCCACGTTGGTGCTGTAGCCTTTTTTCTTTAAAACACTTTTAAGTTTATGAAAGATTTCAACGCCCCAGCGCAGGCCTTCGCTGAAACTATCTGCACCAACCGGAACGATCATATATTCCTGGTAATCTATTTTATTATCAGCATGTACGCCTCCGTTTAAAATATTCATTAAAGGCATAGGCAGAATATGTGCATTAGTTCCGCCTATATAACGGTACAATGGCAGGCCTGCTTCCTGCGCAGCAGCTTTTGCAGTAGCCATAGAAACGGCAAGCGTGGCATTTGCACCCAGCTTGCTTTTATTTTCGGTGCCATCAATCTCAATCAGTTTGGCATCAAGGCCGGTTTGATCGCTCACTTCAAAACCAGCAAGTTTATCGGCAATAATCTTATTTACGTTTGATACGGCTTTTAAAACACCTTTCCCGGTGTAAACTTTGGCATCATCATCACGCAGTTCCACGGCTTCATGAATACCTGTCGAGGCGCCGCTTGGCACGGCGGCACGGCCTAAAAAGCCGGCTTCGGTTATAACATCAGCCTCTACGGTAGGATTGCCGCGGCTGTCAAGAATTTGTCTTGCATGAATTTTTACAATGCTGCTCATAATATATTAATTTTATTTTGATGTCCGAACAGGATGTATGCAGGAAAGCCGCATAGCGGTTGATCTTTTGTACAACCTGTACTTGTTGGTTTAAGCGTTGCAAAGAAACAATGTTATTGTGAAATGAAAAACTGTTGTTGGAATTAAAGGTTATTCATGAAAAAGTACCTGTTGAAAATGCATTAAATAAGTTTAACTTACTTCGATTAACTGTTGTCATTAAAATCCTGCTATGAATTATAAAAAAATTGTACTCATACTTTTATTAAGTAACGCAACCGGCATGCTGCAGGCGCAGGTACCTGTAGTGGAAGAACCCAGGCATAAAAAAGTGCTGGAAAATGACTATGTGCGGTTACTGGATGTACACCTCGCTCCGGGCGATACAAGCTTATATCATATTCATGCAACACCTTCTGTCATCGTGTTTTTATCGCAATCGGTAATGGGCGCTGAGGTAATGGCTGGCCAGAGCCAGCTGCCTGCCAGGGTTTACCCGCAACAGGTTTTATATATGGATTACGCGGCAAAGCCTGTTACACACCGGGTATATAATGATAGTAGCAATGTTTTTCATGTAATGGATATTGAGCTGGTAAAAACTTCTGCCTCGCCGGATGCCTGCGCTTCGCTTCAGCAGCAAAACCTTACAACTGCTATTGAGGAGCAACTCGTTGATATTTATAAATTAGATATAGAACCCATCCAGTCTTTAACAATACCGGCCGGCCATTGCGCTTACCTGCTCATTTGTATTTCAGGTGAAGTAGAAACAACCAAAAAAATGGTGGCTGGTGGTTTTCAGTTTTTTACACCGGGCAACAAAATACCACTCATCAATAAACAAAATATAAAAGCAACCTGTGTTTTGCTTGCGATTAAGTAATAGCATAAGCTGCTTTAGGCAAATTGCAGCCTGGTATCATAAAAATGGAATGACGTCTCGTCATATTTGCAGAAGAGGTATTTGTTTTGATGGTTATCTTTAACAAAAATTCAATCAGTAATGAAAACAAAAAATTTGGCTCTTATAGTAATCTTAGGATTAATTGTTCTTATTGGAGGATGTGTTGGTTGTGGTTCAATCTCTTTCCAGAAAAAGGGCGTGGCACTTGATGAGAACGTAAAAGCGAAATTTGCAAATGTTCAAAGTGAATATCAGCGCCGCAGCGATTTAATACCTAATCTTGTTAGCACTGTAAAAGGCGAAGCTAATTTTGAACAGACAACGCTTGAAAATGTTATTAAAGCAAGGGCATCTGCCACACAGATAAAAGTAGATCCCAATGATCTTACACCTGAAAAATTGCAGGAATTTCAACAGGCCCAGGGACAATTGTCACAGGCGCTTGGCAGGTTATTGGTTGTAACAGAAAATTATCCTAATCTCCGTGCTAATGATGCATTTCGCGGTCTGCAGGTACAATTGGAAGGCACTGAAAACCGCATTAAAGTGGCCAGGAACGATTTTAATACGGCTGTGCAGGAATATAATACCACTATCAGAACATTCCCGAATAATTTTTATGCAGGATGGTTTGGTTTTACTCCCAAACAGCCTTTCCAGGCTGATGCCGGTGCAGAAAAAGCTCCATCTGTAGATTTTGATAAAAAATAATTGTTGCTAATGTTTTCTTTATTTAAATCTAAGCAGCAAAAGTTTTTTTCGCAGGAAGAGCAAATAAAAATTCTTGATGCCATTCGCGAGGCTGAGCAGCAAACAAGCGGTGAAGTGCGTTTGTTTATTGAAAGCAAGTGCCGTTTTGTTGACCCGCTCGACCGTGCAGCAGAAATTTTTTTCCAGCTTAAAATGAATGAAACTGTAAACCGCAATGCGGTGCTGGTGTATATAGCAACGGTGCACCACCAGTTTGCCGTTTTTGCAGATGAGGGCATTTATAATAAAGCCGGCCAGCAGTTCTGGAATGATGCGGTAAAAGGAATGATGAGTGAGTTTAAAAAAGATCAAATTGCAGAAGGCACTGCCGAAGTGATTCTTAAAATTGGCCAGTTACTTAAAGTACATTTTCCCTACGACGCTTCAACCGATAAGAATGAATTGCAGGATGATATTGTGTTTGGAAAATGATTCATGCGAAGCTGCAAAGTCTTATAAGAAAACTGGTAATATATTCAGAGCCATAAGCTAAAAGCTACTCCTGCAGCTTTCAAATATTTAAACGGGGTTTATTAATAAATTTCAATGTGCCATTAATCAGAAATGGTATCCACAGAATAGCAAATAACTTATAAAATGGATTATGCAAAGAACTACTTTGTCTCACAAAAGCCCTTTTTGCCTTTGCGATTCTTTGTGTTTTTGCGTGAAATAAAAATGAAACGTTTTTTATACATATTATTTTTCGCTTTTATCACAATTAATCTCAGCGCACAGGATGTTTTAAAAGCGCCAAACCCGCCGAGATTGGTTGTTGATAACGCTGATTTACTTTCCCCTGAACAGGTGCACATCCTGGAACAAAAACTGGTTGCTTTTAATGATACAACGAGCAACCAGATAGCCGTTGTAACCATTAACAGCCTGAATGATGTGCCGATAGAAGATTATGCCGTTAAGCTTTTTCGTGAATGGGGCATAGGCGGTTCAAAACATAATAATGGTATTCTATTACTCATCTCAAAAGAAGACAGGAAGATGAGGATAGAAGTAGGATATGGTTTGGAAGGCGCTATAACTGATTTGCAGTCAAGTAATATTATAGATAATGACCTTACGCCCAATTTCAGGAACGGTGATTATTACAGGGGTATTGACGAAGCGATAAATTCCCTGGAAAAAGCTGCCGCAGGCGAATATAAAGAGCGCGGCAAAACCAACAATGATGATGATAATGGCCGCGGTGGTAACATAATAGGCTTTATTATAATTCTTATAATTATTTTCTTTATCATAGGCAGGGGAAGGGGTGGAGGACGTGGCGGCGGCATGATGAGCCGCAGAGGTTTTAATCCGTGGATAATCCCAACTATTTTTCCCGGTGGCGGAAGCTGGGGAAGAGGCGGTGGTGGTTTTGGCGGAGGGGGATTTGGAGGCGGAGGCGGCGGTTTTGGTGGTTTTGGCGGCGGCAGTAGTGGTGGCGGCGGCGCCAGTGGGGGCTGGTAAATTTAACTGCTAAAAACTGATTAATGAAAATTCCTCAAATGGCCATAACTTTGCAGCTTACATTTTACTGCTGATTGAATGGCAACCCTTTTTATAACATGGCAATAAGAATTTGCAGGTTGCATGATTTAGCCGATTAAATTACATTTGCTGATTAATACTTTTATTTTAATGGAATACAATACTACACGCAACGATATGAGTATGCGTGAATATGGCCGCCATATACAAAAAATGGTGGAATACCTTCTAACTATCGAAGACAGGGAGAAAAGACAACAACAGGCCCAGGTGCTGATTGAGCTGATGGGTTTTTTAAACCCTCATTTGAAAAATGTGGAAGATTTCAGGCATAAATTATGGGATCACCTGTTTTTTATAAGCGATTTTAAACTGGATGTTGACAGCCCTTATCCTATTCCGCAAAGGGAAACTTACAAGCAAAAACCCGATCCTCTGCCTTATCCAAAACGCTATCCCAAATTTTCTCATCTTGGTAAAAACCTTGAAATCATTATTGATAAGGCGCTTAATGAAGAAGATGCTGAAAAGAAGGAAGGCTTTGCTAACGCTATCGCCTATTATATGAAACTTACTTACAGCAACTGGCATAAGGAACTCGTGCATGATGATGCCATTCGTACCGAACTGAATGAAATGACAGGTGGCCAGCTTGAGTTTAGTAATACACCATATATAAAACACCGCCCTCCGGCTTTTGAACGCGATGATTATGGCAGAAGCAATAATGGAAGAAGGCAAAGTTTTGGAGGCCGTAATGGCAATAACCGCGGTGATAACCGCAACCGTAATAATGGCAATAACCGCGGTGATAACCGTAACCGTAACAATAACGGCAACGGCAATAGCCGGAACCAGAATTTTAAAAAGCGTTTTAAATAAAGGTTTTCTTCATTCTGAGAGATATAATATTAAACCCGCTTGCAAAGCGGGTTTAATATTTGTATAAGGTTATATAAACATGCAACTATGAAGAAAACCATAAAGCAGGCCGCTAAAAAAGATACTTCGGCGAATAAAAAAGATACGAGGCCTTTTACTGCAAAAAACAAGGGTTATAAAGAAGCTGTTTACAACCACGAAGAACAGGTAAATTATCAAAAGAGTAAGTCCGCTAAAAACCAAACGGAAAATACTGCCGGCCCTGAAGACTGATAAAAGCAACGCTTTTTAGATCGAAATAATGTTTACTTCGCGCTCAAGTTCAATTTCAAACCTGGCTTTAACGCTGGTTATAATTTTATTAGAAAGTTCATAAATCTCATCACCGCTTGCATTGCCATAATTTACCAGCACAAGAGGCTGATGCACGTGTACGCCGGCATCACCTTCACTGTAGCCTTTCCACCCGCATTGTTCAATAAGCCAGGCTGCAGGAACTTTTACATGAACGCCATCAACTGCAAAATGTGGCATACCTGCATTTGTTTGCTGCAATATTTCAAATTGTTTTATTGAGATTACAGGGTTTTTAAAAAAGCTTCCTGCATTCCCAATTTTTGCGGGATTAGGTAGTTTGCTGCTGCGGATATTGATTACGGCCTGTGATATAGCTTTAATAGATAATTCACGGGCATTCATTTTCTCAAGCTCCTGCTCAATAGCGCCATAAGAAGTATTAAAAACCGGTTGTTTATTTAGCCTGAAAGTAACATTCAATATTATATATTGATCTTTATATTGCTTTTTAAAAACACTTTCGCGGTAACCAAATCCACAATCATTGGCACTGAAAGTTCTGGTTGAATGATCTTTTATATGCAAAGCTTCCAGGCTTTCGAATACATCTTTTATTTCAACACCGTAAGCGCCAATATTCTGCATGGGCGAAGCGCCAACGTTTCCCGGAATAAGGCTCAGGT
>JAEWJV010000370.1 GCA_023386395.1 Bacteroidota bacterium | reverse complement strand
GGGCAAAGCGTTTGGACAAGACAAATTTTTTAACTGCATCATCATTGCGCCATAAATTCATGATCTGCAAAAAAGCTTTTCCATAAGTATCACGGTCTTCCATTTTTCGCTTTTCCGTATTGTATTTTTCTGCTGCATTCCTTATTACTTTATGATAGGCTTCCACTTCTTCTTTATTTAGTAAGCCTCCTATAAGTGTATGGCCTTTTTCACGAAATTCCTTTATGGTTTCCTCAGAAATTTTTATCGGGTTATTAATGTCCGGTAAAGATGTTGTTGTAAGCATATCGTTATTTTTTATCAAAATAAAATAGTATTCATCGCGTAAACAATGCCATTATTTATCAAAAAATGGCTTATTTTATCCATAATCTTTACTTTACGGGATTGAATATTAAAATCAACAAAGAATGAAAGCCAGTTTTGAATTGCTGCAGGAAGAAAAGGCACAGTCTTTTATTGTAAGGAAATTTGATAAAAAAGGATTTGCCGCGCCTTATCATTATCACCCTGCTTACGAGCTCACCTGGATTGAAGCCGGTGAAGGTAAGCGCTATGTGGGTAATAATATGAGCGATTTTAAAGCTGGCGACCTCGTTTTGCTGGGAAGTAACCTGCCACATTGCTGGAAGCTGTCGCATCATACCAAAAACAAAAAAGCCAGTTCATTTGTGATACAGTTTGAGAATAAAAATTTACTCGAAAGTTTTTTCAGCCTGAATGAGTTTGCCGGTATAACGCGATTACTCAAAAAAAGCCAAAGCGGTATTTGTTTTTCAAAACCAGTATCGGTAAAAGCATCTTTGTTAATATTAAAACTCTTTGAGGAAAAGAACGACTTTAGAAAACTGGTTCTTTTAATTGAGCTGCTTCAAATGCTTGGCCTTTCCAAAGATTTCCGCTTATTGAACGATGAGGCGCATTCCACAGTGCAAACCAAATTTAACCACCCGAGGCTACACGAAGTTTTTGCTTATATAGTTGAGCATTACAGGAAAAATATTTCGCTTGAAAAAGCCGCTGCAAAAGCCAATATGACTCCCAATGGCTTTTGTAAATATTTTATACAACTAACCCGCAAAACCTTTTTTGAAACGGTGACAGATTACCGTATAAATTTTGCTACGCAGCAACTGGCACAAACTGATGCCAGTATTGCATCCATTTGTTTCGACAGTGGTTTTAACGATGTTTCGCATTTTCATAAAATGTTCAAATCGAAAATGCAGTTAAGCCCGCTGCAGTACAGAAAAAAGATAATGAATGTATAATCCGGTTAACGGTCGATAGTTAACCGTTAACCGGATTTATCTACTGCTCCAGTAATGACAGTGTATGTTTTATACGATGGATGCTTTCTTCCTTGCCCAACACTTCGGCGATGTTAAATACATGCGGCCCAAACTTTCCGCCCACTAACATAATACGCAGGGGAAGCAATACATCGCCTGGTTTTATCTGGCTGGCGGATGCAAGTTCCTTAAATGAATTTTCAAGCGCATCATGTTTCCATAATGCTGACAACTCATAAACGCGAATTAATTCTGCAAAAAATTGCTGTTTATGCGCATTCCATTTTGGTTGAATGGCACTGATATCAATTTCTTTTGGCGATTGAAAAAAGAAAGACGATTGCTGAATAAAATCAGTTAATAACGTACAACGGTCTTTAACCAGTTCAATAACGGTTTTCAATTTCTCATTATCATTAATCTCAAGTCCTGCATCATTTAAAACTTTTTTCACTGTCAACTGTAAATAGTCAACTGTCAGCTTTTTTATCCATTCATGGTTGAACCATTTTGCTTTTTCATAATCGAACCTGGCGCCGGCTTTATGCACACGTGCTATTGAAAAATTTTCAATTAATTCATCCAGTGTAAAAATTTCTTTTTCAGTTCCATCATTCCAACCCAATAATGCAAGAAAATTGATGAATGCTTCAGGCAAAAAACCACGTTCGCGAAAGCCTGCTGTAAGTTCCCCGGTTTTAGGATCGGTCCAGTTCATGGCAAATACCGGAAACCCTAAACGGTCGCCATCACGTTTGCTTAGCTTGCCTTTGCCATCGGGCTTTAATATTAATGGCAAATGCGCCCATTCAGGCATGTTGTCCAGGCCAAATAAATATTGCCACAATAAAATATGAACGGGAGAGGAGGGCAGCCATTCTTCGCCGCGAAAAGCATGCGTTATCTTCATTAAATAATCATCCACCACAACTGCAAGGTGATAAGTGGGCATGCCATCAGCCTTCAATAAAACCTTATCATCCACCTGGGATGTATTAAAGTTTACTGCGCCGCGGATCATATCCACGAAACCTATTGTTTCATCATGCGGCATTTTTATGCGTATAACATGCGGAAAGTTTTCATCCAGTAATTTTTGTACTGCATCTTCACCTAGCGTTAATGAGTTTTTCATCTCGCTGCGGCTTGCCTGGCTGTATTGAAAATTGGGGAGAGCTTTTCTTTTTTCTTCCAGCTCAACAGGCGTATCAAATGCATAATAAGCCTTACCTTCTTTCACCAGTTGCTCCGCATATTGCTTATACAATTCTTTTCTTTCACTTTGGCGATAAGGTGCATATCCGCCGCCGTGCAAAACGCTTTCATCAGGCTCAAGCCCACACCATTTCAAACATTCAAAAATATACTCCTCAGCGCCGGGCACAAAACGGTTCTGGTCGGTGTCTTCAATACGTAAAATAAAATCACCGTTATGATGTTTTGCAAAAAGATAATTGAATAATACGGTACGCATGCCGCCAATATGCAGACCGCCTGTGGGTGAAGGCGCAAAACGCACCCTTACTTTTTTGTTCATAGCGCAAATGTACCGCACCATCAAACCCTCTCCAAAGGAGAACTGCAAAAACTTGCGGAAATTTATGGAAGAAAAATGTACACCGCGGCCCGAACTTCAAACAATAACTTATCC
>JAEWJV010000334.1 GCA_023386395.1 Bacteroidota bacterium | reverse complement strand
CTATAAGTGCCTGCGCCACCTTCGCCAAAACAATAATTGCTTTCTTCATTAATTAACCCTTCTTTATTCAGCAGGGCAAGATCCCTTCGCCTTGCCCTTACATCTTTGCCCCGCTCAAGAATAACAGGCTTAATACCATTTTCAATTAATTTAAGCGCTGCAAACAAGCCCGCAGGTCCTGCACCAATAATCAGTATTTTATTTTTTGCGTTTGCAACATCGTGAAAAACCACGCTGTTTATTTCAAAGCTTCTATAAGGCTCGTCAATAAATATATTAAGTGTGAGGTTAATTAAGGGTTGTTTGCTCCGTGCATCAATACTTTGTTTAACTATATTATAACCAGTTACAGATGCATCATTAATTGCCAGCGCTTTTGCTATATAATCCTTTATAATATCAGGCTTTGCAGCTTCCGAAGGCAACAGGTTTAATGAGATTTTTTTTTGCATCCATCTTTAAGTTTTCAGTATCTTAACACTTGTGTTTCAAATTTATAGCGATATTTGTTCTATCAAATTGAAATGACAACGAAGATGCCGCTAAGTAGTTCTTTTAACATTCAGGAAAAATTTTTTGGCATTGAGTTTGAAGATATTTACTTATTAAAACGTAAGTAGTCAATTTTCTCATAAGCAGTTAGTTTTGGTTGCGGCCCCTGTTTCTACAGGGGCTTATTTTTTTTCCGCAATTTTCCTTCCTATCCACTTAGAAAACACACTCCCAATAATACATCCCGCAGCATCTGCAATCATATCTTTATAATCAAAAGATCTTCCTTCATTAAGAAATTTTTGAATAAATTCAACACCCACTCCATACAGGATAAAAAGAATGCTGATTTTAATCAACAATCCTGTTGTGCATTTCCCCGCTTTTATAAATGGCAGGACCGATAAAAAAACAAGGCCCGCAAAAAGGCCGATATGCACCCATTTATCAAAATATATTAAATCTAAAAAACTTGCTTCAGGAATATCCTCCCCGGGAAGAAAGAATAAAATGCTTGCAATGATAAACCAGGCAATGGCCGGTATAAATAAGATTCGTTTTAGCCTCATTTGCGCGCAAAAATATAATAAAAAAGACCGCATACTACGGCCCTTTTACATATTCTTATTTGCTGTTTTAATTATAAGTTCGAATCAAAAATTAGCTAACCAATTGTTCATAAGCTTCGGCGCTTAATAAATTATCCAGATCCGCAGCGTTATTCATTTCTATTTTAACCATCCAACCTTCGCCGTAAGAATCCGAATTTACAAGCTCGGGATTATTGCCCAGTGCACTGTTTACTTCAAGTATCTTACCCTCAACAGGAAGGAATAAATCGCTTACAGTTTTCACTGCTTCAACGGTGCCAAAAACATCTTCGGCATTGAGGGTTTTACCTACAGTGGGCACATCTACAAAAACAATATCCCCCAGTTCGCCCTGCGCATAATTTGTAATGCCAATTAATGCAGTTTTATCGTCAATTATTTTAATCCATTCGTGGTCTTTGGTATATTTCAATTCTGCCGGAAAATTCATAATAGAATATTTTGACTACAAATATTAATTGAAAAGTTTTAGCAACCAACTTTAATTAATCAAATTACCATCTGTTAAATAAATTTATCCGGAGTAAACCGGGAATAAAGGATGATCCGGTATAGCATTCGCCAGTTACGTCACAAAAAATCATTATCAATAACCAAAAAAAAATTCTCCAGCCCAAATAATTCTTAAGCGCTATTTTTAACGCATACAATTTCTTCTGATGAAACGTCCATGCAATATATCACACAGAAATATGTGTTAAGGACTTTTCATTTGGCCATTGAAAAAATAAAATACTTACGAATGAAAAAAATAGTTTTATTCATCACTTCCATTTTTGCCTGCTTTATTGTTCTTGCCCAAACTGATGCTGACATTGCCATTGTGCCTCAACCGGTAAAAATTACAAAAACATCAGGCTACTTTGTGCTGCCTCAAAATGTAACCATCAATATTGCAAAAACAACAGCGCTAAAACAGGCGGCTGTGCAACTGCAGCAAAGGCTTTCCATCCCCACAGGTTACAAAGTTTCGCTTACAGAAAATGCGGCAACGGCAGTCATCAAACTTGAATTGAATAAAACAGAAGATAAAAAACTCGACAGCGAAGGTTACCAGCTTTCTGTAAAGCCTAACGCCATTCTTATTAAAGCCAATAAACCCGCAGGATTATTTTACGGCGTGCAAACATTGCTGCAATTATTTCCGGCGGAGATTGAAGACAGTGTTTTGGTGAGCAAAGCTGAATGGAAAGCGCCCTGCGTTGAAATAACAGATTACCCGCGTTTTGGATGGAGAGGTTTAATGCTTGATGTATCTCGCCATTTCTTTACCAAAGATGAAGTGAAGGCTTATATAAAACAGATGGCTAAATATAAACTCAATTTACTGCACTGGCATTTAACGGATGATGAAGGCTGGCGCATTGAGATTAAAAGCCTGCCCAAGCTAACGGAAGTGGGCGCCTGGAGCGTTTACCGTGTTGGCCAGTTCGGCACATTCGCGGCGCCAACGCCGGATGAGCCAAGAAACAATGGCGGCTTTTATACGCAAGATGATATTAAGGAAGTGGTGCAATATGCCAAAGAAAGATTTGTAAATATTTTGCCGGAAGTGGATGTGCCCGGCCATAGCATGGCGGCTATTGCAGCCTATCCCGAACTCTCCTGTTCCGGTGGTGTTAAGAATATTGGTGTTACATCCGGCGAATCTATAAAAGACTGGGACACGCACACGGCTATTTACGATGATAACCTTTGCCCCGCCAATGAAAACGTTTATGAATTTCTTGATAAGGTGGTAGGCGAAATAGCACAGTTGTTCCCGTTTGAATACATACATATGGGCGGTGATGAAACCTTTAAAACTTTCTGGGAAAGCAGCGATGCCATTAAAGCTTTAATGCAGAAAGAGAATTTAAAAACAATGGAAGAAGTGCAGAGCTACTTCAGCAAAAGGCTTGAAAAAATTGTTGAATCAAAGGGCAAAAGATTCATGGGCTGGGATGAGATACTGGAAGGCGGCCTTGCGCCTAACGCTGCTGTTATGAGCTGGCGCGGTGCACATGACGGCAATGCCCCTGCAAACGGGCAGCCTGTACCTAATGGTGGCGTGGCCGCCGCTAAATTGGGCCATAATGTTGTGATGAGCCCAACGGAATTTGTTTATCTGGATTATATGCAAAGCGACCGTATTATGGAGCCGCATGTATATGCATCATTGCGCTTAAATAAAGTATATAGTTTTAATCCTATGCCCGCAGGTTTAACTGCCAGCGAACAAAAATATGTGCTTGGTGCACAGGGTAATTTATGGACAGAGCAAATTTATAATTACCGCCAGGTTGAATATATGACATGGCCACGTGCATTTGCCGTTGCTGAAGACACCTGGTCGCCAAACGAAAGCAAGAACTGGGATGATTTTGTGCGCCGTGTGGAAACGCAGTTTAAACGCTTTAACGTGGCAGAAGTGAAATATGCCCCCAGCATGTACGATCCAGAATTTATTGTAAATAAAACCAGTGATACTTCCTTTACTGTAGCATTAAAAAATGAGGTGAATGGCCTGGATGTTTATTACAGCTTTGATAATTCCTATCCCGACAGGTTTTATCCAAAATATACGCAGCCATTAACCATTCCAAAAGAAGCAACCCAAATAAAAGTTATCACTTACAGGGGAATGCAACCAATCGGCAGAATGATCTCCATGCCTGTAAGTGAATTGGTGGAAAGAGCCAACGTGAAAAAACCTTACTGGATAAAATAATAAATTAACCTCAAGGGTGGTTCGCCTCATCTTCGTAATCCCGGCTCAAAGCCGGGATTAAATTGCATTCAAAAAAGTACAATTCAAAATTCTTTACATTCGTTCTATTCCAACAATACTTCACTTCTCTCAATTGCTTGTTATGAATATTAAAACAATTGCTGCAGGCTTTCTCGTAATTATTCTTTACATCGGATGCAATAGCGCAAAAAACCAAGATCAAAATATACTCACAGAACAGGAACAAAAAGACGGCTGGAAATTATTATTTAATGGAAAAGATTTAACAGGCTGGCATTCTTACCTGCAAAAACAGCCCGGTAAATCGTGGCAGGTGGAAGATGGTGCTATTTATCTGCATAAAGATTCCAACAGCGTTTATGAAGATTTTGCCGATCTCACATCTGATGAGGAGTTCGAAAACTTCGACCTGAAGCTTGAATTTAAAACAGATACCTGCGCCAACAGCGGCGTATTATTTTACGTGCATGAAGATCCAACATATCAAAACACATGGGAGACCGGGCCTGAGATGCAGATTGATGATGTAGTTTGCGGCCCCGATCATTTATCGAAAATGAACAGGATGGGAACATTGTATGATTTATATCCCGTAGATTCGGAATATGTGGGCGCATCGGGCAAATGGTATCAGTTCGAAATAATTGCTGATAACGGCCACCTGCAGCTTTTTGAAGAAGGGCATAAAGTGGTGGATGCAACGATGTGGGATGATCACTGGAAAGAATTGATTGCAGCAGTTAAGTTTAAAGATATGCCTGGCTTTGGCACATTCCGCAAAGGGCATATCGCATTCCAGGGAACAGAGAATGGAAAGATATGGTTTCGAAACATTAAAATAAAAGCCCTTTAAACTTCCCTGAAGAAGACTTCAGTACACTCAACTTTACAATTACCATCAATCTTGCCATCATGGAAAATAACAGCAATACATCAGAAAAAAAACTCAGCCGCAAAAGTTTTATAAAGAATTCAGCATTAGCTGCAACAAGCTTTTACATCGTTCCACGTCATGTATTGGGCAAAGGTTATGTGGCGCCAAGCGATAAATTATACATTGCCGCCGTGGGCTGTGGTGGCGAAGCAGAAAGTGATATTACGCATTTTGCCACATCACCACATAAAAATGCAGAGATCGCTTTTTTATGTGATGTGGATGACAGGCAGGCAGCGCCGCGCCGCAAGCAATATCCAAAGGCCGGCTTTTATAAAGACTGGCGCGAAATGTTTCATAAAGAAAGTAAAAATTTCGATGCGGTTACTGTTGCCATTCCCGATCATAATCATGCCATCGTTGGTTTAAGTGCGATGCAATTGAACAAGCATTTGTATTTACAAAAACCTTTAACGCATGATATTTATGAAGCCCGCATTCTTACGCAGGCCGCCGCAAAATATAAAGTGGTTACGCAAATGGGCGACCAGGGTGCAAGCTGCGAAGGCATAAGGACCATGCGCGAATGGTTTGAAGCCGGCGTAATCGGTGATATTGAAAAAGTATATAACTGGACAAACAGGCCGGTGTGGCCGCAGGGCATTCCCTGGCCAAAACAAACTGCTGTAATTCCAAAAGAACTGGATTGGGATTTATGGTTAGGTACTGCACAAACAACAAATTATATTGACAATCTTGTTCCGTTTAACTGGCGCGGCTGGTGGCGTTTTGGTACCGGTGCTTTAGGCGATATGGCCTGCCACATTATTGGCCCTGCATTTAAATTGCTGGAGCTGGGTTATCCAACAGAAATTACAGGCAGTGCAACCACCGTTTATTCGGGTATTTTTAAAGAAGCAGATTTTGCAGAAAGCATTCCGCCATCAAGTTCTTTGCGCTATAAATTTACCATGAAAAACGGCAAAGAATTATTGCTGTATTGGATGGATGGCGGCATTGTGCCCGACCGTCCGGATGAGCTCGATCCCGATGTAAATATGAATGAAGCATTGGCTGATATACCACAGGAAAATGATTTTGAAGGTGGCAGTTTATTCATTGGCACAAAAGGAAAGGTATCCTGCGGCTGGGGTGGCAGCCATCCGCGCTTATTGCCGTTGTCATTAAACAAAGAGATAAATATTCCAAAAAAATATCCGCGTATTGAAGGTGATATGGATGGGCATTGGTGGCAATGGGTTGATGCCTGCATTGCAGGCTATGGCAACATGGAAGTTGACTCGCCGTTTGAAGGTTATGCAGGCCCGTTAACGGAAACCGTGCTGATGGGGAATTTATTGTTACGGAGTTTTAACCTTCGCCAGCAAATAAAAAGAAAAGATTCTGTGTATGGTGAAGTAACTGATTTT
>JAEWJV010000292.1 GCA_023386395.1 Bacteroidota bacterium | reverse complement strand
CAGCAGATCAAACAAAAGAATACACACAACTTTACATCTTTTGACATTGCCATTATCACGCAACTGGCAAAAGGTACTCGCCAAAAAGATATCCCTGCATATCTGCAACAAAACAACATCCAGCCTTCCGGTTTAAGCAGTATTGAAAAGCGATTGAACCTGATAAAAGAAGCCTACGAGTTTTCAACCAATGAACAACTCATTGCTTTTTGCAAAGACAAAGGCATTATTTAGCAAAAGTGTTCTTTCATCACTATATTTCATCTCTCACTCAATGCTTTCTTTTACGGTTTTCCGTAAACGACGAACTTGTTCAGCCTATAGTTTTGACCAATGTCAGATAGTGAAGCCTTAAGGTTTTTTGAGGCTGTATATTCTATTTATCATGCTATATATTGATTACAAATCAAAGGTATTACTGAAGTATAAAACAGCGCGGCAGGCAAAGAACCTACCACCATTTTTGATGCAACCAACTCCGGCTAACCTCAGATCAGAATGTGTGCACGTATGCCAGGAGCGATTTGACAAAAAAGACCAGGAAATTCTGAGGACATTTTTTGGCCCACATGACACCCAGCGCGCTTACATCAATACCATTGCGAATTTTGACGTTGATAAATTCAGACCTCTATTGAATTTCATTACCGAAAAAACTAGTGATACTGAGCTTAAGAACATTGAGCTATTGGCCTGGCTGGTTGATTTTAAGCCCAGGCCCTTTGATAGCTCCTATAAAGAACCGGATATCGAAACGTCAAGTGGCGAAACTGAAAATATTAATGACAACATTGTAACAAATACACAGGGTACAGAGGTTGTTGAAACTAAACCTGTCGAAGTAGATACTGGAAATAAAGAAGTACAGAAATCTGGTCATAAGCATCATGTTTTTATCACAGGTTTGGTTTTATTTATTATCAGCATCGCCGGTTATTGGATATATGAAAATACTGACCATTGTATGTATTGGGCGGATGATCACTACGAGGCAGTTTCCTGTAATCAACAAATCAACAATGCTTTAATTATTCCTGCCGATAATTTAAGGCTACGATACTTTAAAAAAATTACCCGGCCAGATACGATTAGTATAAAAGCTTTAGGACACATTTGGTATTCAAAGATCAATAACGACATTGAATTTTTTACTTCAGATGGTCACCATCCTGTACAGCTGCAATATCAATTAAAACCACTTACGAAATATATGATCGAAAAGCACATCGTTAAAACTGCAGTTAATCAATAATAGCCTTATGAATTACTTGTTACGGTTTTCCGTAAATAATTACTTTTTGAATTAGATACGTTTGTTCTTCATAATAAAACTAAATCAATATGGCAATCTCAAGACAAGTGACATGCATAAACAAGGGAGATCGCAGTAACCCGCATACGCGTATAACATCAATAGGTGGCAGCAATTGGAAAGAATCGCAAGCAAATGCAATTAAACAAATCGAGAATGGTACGTATACTTATTGGGTATCTGTTGGTAACAACAGAACAAATGTTACTATCGCGTATCATAACGGAAATCCATATCTTAAAACAGAGGCAGACACAACAACCGTTGATAATTTATTGAGTCTTCCGGAATGTAAATGAGTTCAAATACATTACTACAATGAAGTTCGGATACAGAAAACTTTCCATAAAAAAGCGAATTGCTGCAAGAACTTCTGTAAAACGTTACGTCAGGCATTCGCTGGGTTTTAAAGCGCCGAAAGGGTGGGGGTGGCTGACTGATCCGAAACGGGCTGTTTATAACAGGGTTTATAATAAAACATTCAAAGGCTGCCTGTTATTATTCGTTTTATTGATTATTATTGGTGCGTCTATGATTGTCTTGCTAAAGAACGTTTAAACCGCTGCACCGTGAAAATTGTTTTTTCGTTATTTACTTTCTTAATTATGAGCTGCACAAATGTGCAGTCTCACAGAAATGATGATCCAGCTTATGATGAGATGGAAAATAGCGTTGCTTTTTCCACCAGGTCTGATTGTGGTATTGAAGATGGCAAGCATTCAGCTAATGTGGATTATTATAATCCTAAGACAGGCCATTCCAAAACATACGATTTAGATGTTGAGGTAGAAGATTGCCAGGTCACAATAATATATTTTGATAATGGCGGTTATTTGGACGATAGCCATATTGATGCAGCCGATATTGATGATGATGGTAACGCAAGCGTTGAGGATGATAAAGGTAGAAACTTCGATGTGCATATAAATGATTAATACATATCGTATCAAATCAGCAATTTTTTTCATCTTTCCATAAAAATTTTATTTCTTAACAATATCTGCAGTATGAATTTAGATGCATTGACTACATCATTTTCCAAAATTGAAAAGAAGATTGATTTACCGCTTTATCTCAGGCAGGTGTGCCTGGCACTCGTAAATAAATCAATTTCAAAAGATGAGATTAAGCTGACATTGAAAAAACAGAATATTAATTTCTCGATTGCAAAAGTTGGATTTCTCCATTTAATATTGGAGTACATAAAAGAAGCATTATCAGATAATGTTTTGACGGACAGTGAAAATGAAAACATTAAATATTTAAAACTTCTTTTCAATATCCGGCCGGGAGATTTTTATTTACATAATAAGATGGATGTTGACGCCACAATTGCGCTGCAACTATGCCGAATTTATAGCGATGATTTCATTAGTGATGAGGAGGCGCTTCTTAAAGTTGTTTTACAAGAGATATTTGATTTAAGTTTTGACGAGATGAATGATTATTCTAAAACAGAAGCGGCCATGTCGCTTCAAAAAGGAATTGATGTGAAAGACCTGAATGTTTTTTTCACACAAAAAGAATTTTTTAAATTAAATAAGCCGTAGTATGTTTTGCAAAAATTTCTCTTGGCGATCCTTCTCATAATTTCTTTTGGTTGTAAAAAACAGGCGATGGAAGTTCTTCCGGAAGTGGTGGCACTCATAATGGCCATTCACTTAATAAAGGCCCGGACCGTGGCTGCTACTATATAAATGATAATGGAAACAAAGTGTATGTTGATTGAATTGAATGCCATTGTTAAAGCATTCTCAATTGAATCACCGGTATAATTGTAAGCTTCCCTAAAGATCGCTCATTTAAAAGTTGACAAATGCGTTAATTTTAAATGAGTAAATATGAAAAAGACAAGGTTCACAGAAACACAAATTGTAAAAGCCATTCAGGAACATGAGAA
>JAEWJV010000215.1 GCA_023386395.1 Bacteroidota bacterium | reverse complement strand
AATTCATTGCGTTTGCGAAAAAGGTTTTGCCGTATCTTTTGAAGTGCTTCGCTGGCATTATCTTTTATATTGCCGCCATCATCAAATATTTCATCAATCATTTGTATGATGCTTTTTTCATAATAAGAACCTTCCAGCACTTTATATAACGCGGCATAAGCCAGCCTGCGCTCCGCGTCAAACCAGCGGAATATTCTTTCTGTGTTGGCAGCCAGCTTGCGGATGTTTATAAAATCTTCCGTTTGCAATACACCACCTTCTATGCTTAATAATTTTAAACTACGGTCCAGGTTTAAGCTGAAATTATTGGGCAATGTCTGGCCCTGCTCCACTATCAGCTTGCATTCATGGGCTTGCTGCAACTGGAGCTGGATGATTTCTTTTTTAGTATGAATACGAAGCTGAGATACCTTTTCCTTTGCATAATCGGTGTCGCAATATGCGGTTAAAAGGTTTTTTATTTTAGAGAATTCAAGCTGCTGTTCTGCTGATTCCGGGTATAATTTCATTCGTACATCTTTGATTTTTCAATTGTCTCATGCCCGCCTGAACGGCTTAGTCTGGCAGGGAACCCCGCTATGAACGTCCCTTGTATGAGAAGGTTAACATAAGCGTTTCATTCGCTCCAAATCAAACAAAACTACTAAGCTACAGGTACAAATAGCAGTTACAAAATGCTGCAAGATATAATGTTTAAATCATGTGATTAACTAAGATTACCCGGAACCTGAAAACTCAAATATATTTAACTATTTCGCCCGTTTTTATCTGCAGTCACATCTGTTTTTTCATTTGACTGCACAGTTTGCCTGCCTGTTTCCACTTCCACCTGTTTCATGGTAACGGCATAATCGTTAGGGTGGATGGAAGAGCCATATTTAACGGCGTAAGCCTTTGTGAATTCTGCACCAAAATATAAAATAATTGAAGAGTAATATACCCATACCAGCAGGATTACAATTGAGCCTGCTGCTCCATACGTGCTGCCTACATTAGCTTTGCTTATATAAAATGAAATGGCAAATTTCCCTAACATGAATAATATAGAAGTAGCAATGGCGCCGGACATTATATCTTTCCATTTTATCTGTGCATCGGGCAGCACTTTAAATATCACTGCGAATATCAGCGTAGTTATGCCGAATGTTAATCCCAGGTTTATAATGTAAACAATATGAACCGCCACATCGGGATAGCGGGCTTTAAAACTGCTCATTAAAGTTTCTATAATGGCAGATATGCCAAGGGATACCAGCAATAAAAAACCAAGGCTTGCTATTACCGAAAAAGATAAAAACCTGTTGCGAAGCATTTTAAGCCAGCCTTTTTTTGGCTTGGGCTTAAGATTCCATATTTTATTAATAGAATCCTGGATGTCTCCAAAAACCGTGGTAGCACCTATCAGTAGAGTGATTACGCCAACAATAGCGGCAAAAGTACCCTTGCCGTTTATAAAGCCGTTCTTGATTACCTGCTGCAATTGCAAAGCGGTATCGGCACCCACAAAATTTACAAGCTGGTCATACACTTTTCCTTCAATGGCTTCACGACCTAAAAAAATGCTGCATAAAGAAATAATAACTACCAGCAGAGGGCCTAATGAAAAAACCGTGTAATAAGCCAGGCTGCCGCTAAGCTTGGTTACTTTATCGTTTCCAAATCCTTTAAATGATTCTTTAAAAATTTCAAATAATCCTTTTACAGACAAACGCTTTTTCATCACCTTTTTAATAGTGTTAAAACAAAAACCCCGCCGATGGCGAGGTCTCTGTTTTAATCTAAGGTTGGAAAACAATTAAGAGAAGACTGTTTCAAGCCTGTCTTCTGTAACATGCATTGTATCACCCATTTCATCATATGCATCTGCTGCATATTCATTTATTTTATTTTTGTTGCGCCTGTACATATATGTGGCTATACCGGCTGCCAATGCAATTACTGCTCCTGCAATTATCTTCTTATTCATAATATTCGATTTAAATGATTAATAATAAATTATTTGATTTGCAATTATGCACTATATGCCTGCTTATTTACCGTTTTGGAAATTTGGGTAAGCTTTTTATCTGTATTACTTTCTTCCATTTCTGTTTCTTCAAGCAGAGAAGCGATTTCAGTTTCTCCCATCATTTTTGCATGTGCTTTTAAGGAGCCATAAGCTGAAATTTCATAGTGCTCTACTTTTTGGGCAGCAATAATAAGGGCTGCATCTCTTGCATAACCTTCTTCATATTCTTCTATGGCTTCTTTACCTTCTTCCACCAGGCCTTCCATAGCAGGGCATTTTTTTGCCTGTGCTTTTTTACCGAGTTGTTCAAACACCTGTTCCAGCCTTTCTATATGCCCTTCTGTTTCTTTTAAATGATTGTCAAATGCTGCACTTAATTCCTCATCGTAGGCAGCTTTACTCATTTTGGGTAATGCTTTGGAAAGATGTTTTTCGGCCCAATAAATATCCTTCAGTGAATCTTCAAAGATCTTTGAAAGATTTTCCTTATGGCTTGCCCCGTTGGAGGCGCTTTTAGATGTAGTGCGTGAAGTGGTTTTTGATGTGGATTCGTTTTTCATAAATTCTTTTTTCCGATTAATAAAACCAATTCCATACCAAACCACATTTTTTAATTTTCAGCATAGTAACGCAGAAGATCTTTATAATTCTTTTAGATGTTTTCCTGTTGTCTTATAATATCATCTTCGCTTTCTTTTCAAAACAGTCTTTTACACAATTAGTTAAACGGTTGATAATTCTTTACACATTTGCGTGTTTGAGAATAATTTTGCCCCATGCGAAAGGTGTTGTTGCAGTTTATACCGGCGCTTATGAGCTTTATGCCGTTTTATGCTGTTGCCCAAACCAAAATAATCCAAGGCGAAGTATTGGATAAACAAAGTGACGAGCCTATACCTTTTGTTTCTGTGAAATTTGCTATACAAAATGGCGGCATGCTTACCGATTCACTTGGCAAATTTTCCATCACCTTAGACAGCCGCACTGCCATTGATACCATTATTATTACCAGCGTTGGTTATGAACCTGCAAAAGTACCTGTGGCAGATATAGAAGATTCTTCTTTCGTCACCGTGCATCTTACGGTTATGCAATCAAAAGATGAAGTGGTGGTAAAAACAAAATATAACCGTGCTTTATGGTTTTGGCGAAAGATTATTGCGCACAAACCGCAAAACGACAGAAAACAATTTAATAATTATGGTTATGAAGTTTATAATAAGCTGGAACTTGACCTTGATAATGTGAACAAAGAAAAACTGGGTAAAAACTTCCTCCTGAAACCTTTAAAATTTGTGCTGGATTATGTTGACAGTACATCGGAGAGAGAGCCTTTCCTGCCGGTATATTTAACCGAAACGCTTTCTGATTATTATTACCAGAAAGATCCCCGCAAAACACGCGAAATAATAAAGGCTACTATAACCAATGGTATAGAAAACGAAAGCTATATAAAACAGTTGGGCAATACTTATCAAAACATAAATGTTTATGATAACACCATTCCTGTTTTTAACAGGGAATACGTGGGGCCGTTTAGTGATAACGGGAATGATTTCTACAACTTTAAATTATTAGACACACAATACCTCGCCGGCAAAAGACTGGTGCATTTTGCATTTAAACCGAAACGCCCGGGCGGTGAATTTTTTGAAGGTGATTGCTGGGTGCACGATACCAGTTTTTCCATACAAAAAATAATGCTGCGCCCTGCCACAGATGCGAACATTAATTTCATTACGGGCTTAACGTTGATACAGGAGTTTAAGCTCGTAAACGACAGCACCTGGTTTTTATATAAGGATAAGTTCGTGGCTGATATTACACCTATCAGTAAAAAAAGGCTTGGGTTAAAGGCGCGTAAAACCACCACCTACAAAAATGTATTACTAAACAGCGATATTGTTACAGCAGCACTCGATTCCAATAAATCAAATGAAGACATTTTATTGAAACGCGGCGCTCAAAACAAGCCCGATTCTTTCTGGCAGGAAAGAAGGCATGAACCTTTAAATGCCAACGAACAAACTGTGTATAAAGTATTGGATACTTTAACCAACAATAAAACATATATACGGTACCAGCATGCATTTAATTTTCTTACAACAGGCACCCTTGATGTGGGTAATGTGCGCATAGGCCCATGGTATTATTGGGTAT
>JAEWJV010000192.1 GCA_023386395.1 Bacteroidota bacterium | reverse complement strand
ATTGGCTGGCAGGCAACCGATATTGCAATCACAGCAAAAGAAATTCTGAAAATAAAGCATGAATTATATGCTATTATCGCCCATCACACTGAAAAGGATATTAAAAAGGTAGAAGAAGATTGTGATCGCGATTTCTGGATGACTGCTGATGAAAGCAAGGCTTATGGTGTGGTGGATGAAGTATTGGTAACTAATCCAAGAAAAGAAAAAAAATAGCTCAGAAAAATTTACAAGCAATCAAATAACCATATCAAATTAAATAATATGATCGATTTGAAAAATATAAGCCCGTTAAGATTAAATGAAGACGAAGACGAACCACAGAAAGAAGATAAACCGGAACAATCTTCTTACCTCATGAAAAAAATGGAGCAACTGTTTTTAAAGAACAGGTCTGTTTACCTGTGGGGCCCGGTAGAAGATAAATCTGCCCGCGATGTGGTAAGCAAACTGTTGTTGCTGGATGCAGACAAACCCGGCAAGGAAATAAAATTCTATATTAACAGCCCCGGCGGTGTGGTTACGAGCGGCATGGTTATATACGATACCATGCAAATGATCCAGTCCCCGGTAAGTACCATTTGTATGGGTCTTGCGGCCAGCATGGGTTCTATTTTATTAAGCGGCGGCGTTAAAGGAAAAAGGTATATATATCCCCATGGGGAAGTAATGATTCACCAGCCAAGTATAGGCGGCTATTTCCAGGCAACAAGTGCTGATATTGAAATTCATGCAAAACAAATGCAGCGCACCAAGGAAATAAGCGCAAACATCCTCGCTAAAAATACAGGCAAATCTCTCGAAAGAATTATGAAAGATTTTGACCGCGATTACTGGATGGATGCCAAAGAGGCAGTTGAATACGGAATTGCAGATGAAATAGTTGAAAAACTATAAGTTCAATTATTAGGATATTATAAAGCAAAGGTTTAATAAATACGTTTTACCTTTGCTTTCTTTTTTAAATCAAATTTTATTTATTTTTATTACGATGGCAAAACAGTCAAACCTGCATTGTTCTTTTTGTGGCCGCAGCCGTGATGAGGTAAAGATTCTTATTGCAGGCCAGGAAGGGCATATTTGTGAGAACTGTGTTGAGCACGCCCAGGAAATAATTATGCAGGAATTGCAGGTAAGGGACGAAACCCGCACCACGCAATACAAATTCAATATCCGCAAACCATTAGAAATAAAGAATTATCTCGATCAATATGTAATTGGCCAGGAAGAAGCAAAGAAAATTTTATCTGTAGCCGTTTACAATCATTATAAAAGAATTACCCGCAAGCAGCAGCAGGATGATGTTGAAATTGAAAAGAGCAATATCATTATGGTTGGCGAAACCGGTACTGGTAAAACCCTGCTTGCGAAAACAATAGCCAAACTTTTAAACGTTCCTTTTGCCATTGTTGACGCTACTGTATTTACTGAAGCTGGCTATGTGGGTGAAGATGTGGAAAGCATGCTTACACGTTTGCTGCAGGCTTGCAATTACGACGTTGCCGCCGCCGAAAAAGGAATTGTTTTTATAGATGAAATTGATAAGATAGCACGCAAAGGCGATAACCCGTCCATAACCCGCGATGTAAGCGGCGAAGGTGTGCAGCAGGGTTTACTCAAAATGCTGGAAGGCACAGAAGTGCTTGTTCCGCCTCAGGGCGGCAGGAAACATCCTGAACAAAAAATGATAAAAGTAAACACTACCAATATCCTCTTCATTTGCGGCGGAGCTTTTGACGGCGTTGATAAAATAATCGCACGCCGTATTAATACAAATGCTATCGGGTTTAATGTAAATAAAGAAGAACAGGAAGACCAGCGCAAGAATTTACTGCAGTTTGTAAATGCGCAGGATATCCGCTCTTTTGGTTTAATACCCGAATTATTAGGGCGTCTTCCAATAATCACCTACCTCAATCCACTGGATGCAGAAACTTTACGGGCCATTCTCACCGAACCTAAAAACAGCCTCATAAAGCAGTACACGAGGTTGTTTGAAATGGAAGGCATAAAACTTACGGTTGATATGGATGCCCTTGATTTCATGGTGCAGAAAGCACTTGAATTTAAACTGGGCGCAAGGGGTTTAAGAAGTATCAGCGAGCATATTCTTACCGATGCAATGTTTGAATTGCCCGGCAGTAATAAAAAAGACCTGCATGTAACGCTTGAATACGCTTCTACCAAATTTGAAAAAAGCAAGCTTAATAAACTCAAAGTTGCTTAAGCTTACTGCAATGCTGCTTCAGCATTATTGTATGCTTCAAATAATCTTATAGCTTCTGCAGCTTCTTTTACATCGTGTACGCGTAAAATGGATGCGCCGTTCAATAAAGCGATCATGTTTACCGCTGTCGTTCCGTTCAATGCATTCTCTGCTGTAACATTCAATGTTTTATAAATAGCTCCTTTTCTTGACAGGCCTGCAAGCACAGGCCTGTCAAGCATTTTGAAAACAGTAAGGTTTTTTAATAGCTGAAAATTATGACTGATGGTTTTACCAAAACCAAAGCCCGGGTCAATGATCACATCTTTAATGTTATGCTGCCGACATTTTTCTGTTTGACGAATAAAAAAATCAAGCACTTCCTGCACCACATCTTTATAAACAGGATTTACCTGCATGGTTTCCGGCCTGCCCTGCATATGCATGCAGATATAAGGCACAGGGAATTTTCCAACCGTTGCCAGCATATTATCATCCATCATTCCACCGCTTATATCATTAATAATGGAAGCGCCTGCTTCAATCACTGTTTCCGCAACAGCAGCGTGGTAGGTATCTGCGGAAATAATAGTATCAGGGAAATTTTTATGAATTAACTCAATAGCGGGCAACAACCTTTCCTCTTCTTCTGTTGCCGATAATCTTGTACTGCCCGGCCTTGTGCTTTGCCCGCCAATATCCAATATAGCAGCACCTTCTGCAATCATTTCTGATGCCGTTTGTAAGAGTTTATCTTCTGTTTGCACACGGCTTACAGCATAAAACGAATCGGGTGTAATATTCATGATGCCCATTATTACAGGCTCATCAATAACAAGCAATTTTCCATTGCAGTTAAGTGTAAACAAAGTCGTTTTTTCAGATGCAGGCATTGCAGGAATTGTTTGTATCTATCAATTCAACATAATTTCTATGCTGGAATTTACCAGGAAATATAATCTACAAATATCGGGACGCATTTCAATTTTCACAGGCATTCATTATTATGGCTGAATGCATACTCTATTTTATTCAGCTATCTATAACCTGATAAAATCAATGACCTCTTTCAACCCCGGGTTATACCCTTCTTTGGTATCAACTTTTAAAGTTGGCAGGTTTATATTAACCGGTTTATACTCATCTGTAAGCAACACGTTCAGTTCTCCTTCTTCATTTACAAACCTGTCGTTGTGAAACTTTTCTCTTGAAGAATCATCTGCGAGTCTTTGTTGAAAGCGTTGCCTTGTTATACCAAGAGGTGCTTCGCAGATAATTATTTTTATAGCAGCCCTGTGAGAAAAATTCAAAAGCTTTTCTTCCCACGATTTATGTTGAAAAGCAGCCTCGGCAATGAATGATATATTTTTCGAAATGAGAAAACCTATTACTTCAAAAAAAGTGTTATAAATATGCCAGTCAGCCTCGTTACCAGGCTTGTTATGCGTATCGCCGATAGTATTTATATAACCTTCTTTAAGTTCATCCCTTGAAATAACCGGACAATTTATTTCCTGTGAAAGCAGGTGCGCCAGGGTAGTTTTTCCTGATGCAGGCCTGCCTGTAATAACAGTTAATAATGGCTTATGCATTTGCAAAAATTGATTTTTTATCGGGTGAATATAATTTTATTCAATTGGAATTTGTGAGAAATATGCCAGGCAAATATCGTGATAAGGTTATTTTGTATAACTCTGCATTTAATGGAAACATCTCCCAATATGCTCAAAAACTGGGCAGGTAATATTACTTACAACAGCCATAAGTTATACAATGCTACTTCTGTAAATGAAGCGCAGGATATTATTGCAAAACATACGAATATTAAAGCCTTAGGCACCAGGCACTGCTTTAATACCATTGCTGACAGCCAGCATAATTTTATTTCCTTATTGCCGATGAATGAAGTGTTAGATATAGATGAAACCAACCGTACAGTTACAATGCAGGCCGGAATGAAATATGGGGAATTGGCACCATTGATCAACAGTAAAGGATTGGCGCTGCACAACCTTGCTTCGTTGCCGCATACTTCTGTGGTGGGCGCCTGTATTACAGCAACACATGGATCGGGCATTCATAATAAAAATTTATCAGCCGCTGTTACCGCTTTTGAATTTATTGATGCACAAGGCAGGCTTCATCATTTATCAAAAGAAAAAGACGGTGAAAAGTTTAACGGGCTTGTGGTAAACCTTGGTGCAGCCGGTGTTATAACAAGTATTACGTTGCAGGCAGAGCCAACCTATACTATGCGGCAATTTGTTTTTGAGCATCTTTCTTTCAATACAATGAAAGAAAATTTTAAAACCGTTATGACCGCCGGTTACAGTGTAAGCCTGTTTACCGACTGGACAAATGATATAAATGAAGTTTGGGTAAAACAGAAATTGAGTAAGCAACAGGTAAACATGAAAGCATTTTTTGACGCAATACCTGCAACACAAAACCTGCATCCTATTGCATCAATTTCAGCAGGGCATTGTACAGAACAAATGGGTGTGGCCGGCGCATGGCATGATCGTTTACCGCATTTTAAAATGGGTTTTACACCAAGCAGTGGCGAAGAGTTGCAATCAGAATATTTTCTGCCGGATGAACATGCCGTTGATGCAATCATGGCAGTTCAAAAGCTTAGTGATAAAATAAGCCCCTATTTATTGATTTCAGAAATAAGGAGTATTGCAGCAGATGACCTCTGGCTCAGCCCTTGCTATAAACAAAACTGTACGGCTATTCATTTTACCTGGAAACAAAACTGGCCCGCAGTACAAAAGCTGTTGCCTTTAATTGAAGAAACCCTGCAGGCCTATAATGCAAAACCTCATTGGGGGAAATTGTTTTTCATGACAGGCGTTCAGTTACAAAACAGGTATGAAAAAATGGGGGCGTTTAAAAGCCTGCTTAAAGAATATGATACTAAAGGAAAATTCAGAAATGATTTTCTAAACAGTAATATTTTTCTTGATTAAGAACTGTTTATTGACTTAAGGTTAACTTGTAAATATTCAATACGCAGTGTGCAATAATCAATGCTCAATTTGCGGAGGTTTTACAATTCAACATTGTGTATTGTTTTTTGCATATTCTTTTAGGCTGAGTTGTGAATATGTCCGGCACTCACTGACAACTCACGCTAATTCAACAATCATCATTTCTCATCTTTCCATAGCCTCGCTCCTCCCCTGATGCCTTCCTTGTTATTAGCGATAATCATATTATCATCCAGCGGCATGGTCAGGTTCCTGGCATTGCCGCCACTTATATATAAACGATCATAATTAAATACTGTTTTTAAAATCTTAAATACTTTTTCCATCCTGCGGTTCCATTGTTCTTTACCCTTTTGGTTATAAGCTTTCTCACCAACATACTGATCATAATCTTTATCAGTTTTTACAGGGTGATGCGCAATCTCAAAATGCGGCAGCAACTTACCGTCAAGCAGCAGGGCAGTACCAAAACCTGTGCCCAGCGTTATCACCATTTCAAGGCCTTTGCCACTTACAATACTCACGCCCTGGAGGTCTGCATCGTTCACTACCCTGGCAGGCTTTCGCAGCAGTTTACCAAGAAAATTCTGCAGGTCAAAATCTTTCCAGTCATCAGTGCCAAGATTGGGCGCCGTTTTAACTACACCATTTTTAATATAACCGGGAAATCCTACAGCTATTTTATCATACTCTTTAAGGCCCTTTACCAGCTCTTTAATACCATCTAATATATTAGTGGGTGTGGAAGGCTGCGGTGTTGGTATTTTTACATATTCTGAAACAGGTTCCCCCTCCTTATTTAATAAAATAGCTTTGATGTGCGATCCGCCAATATCTATCGTTAATACATTTCCTTCATTCATATACCTGTAAATTTTTTGATGAATTTTATTGCTGCCACCTGTTCTCCAATAACCCGTTTTCATTCATTATTTGTGGCCCAACTTTAAACTTATATTTCAAACTTCAAACATTTACTTCAGCCAGAAAGATACTTTTTTTACATCTCTTGAATTTGGCCCTGTCATCACTTCAAATTCGCCAGGCTCTGCCATAAGTTTTAAATCTGAATTATAAAACATCAGGTCACTATGATTGATATTGAATACAACCTGCCTGCTTTCACCTTTCCTTAAAAATATTTTTTGAAAACCTTTCAGTTCTTTTACAGCCGGTGTAATGCTGGCCACTTTATCATGCAGATACAATTGTACAATTTCTTCACCATCATAATTGCCCGTGTTCGTTACGTTAACCGTTACCGTTAACCCTTCTATGCCGCTAATATTCGTTTTACTCAAAACAGGATTGCTATAATTGAAATTTGTATAGCTTAAACCATATCCAAACGGGTATAAAGGATCGTTGGTGACATCCAAATAATCAGATTTGAATTTATGGCCATCGCCGGGGTTTAAAGGCCGGCCTGTGTTTTTGTGATTATAGTAAAGCGGTATCTGGCCAACATTCTGCGGGAATGTAGTGGTAAGTTTTCCGGAAGGATTATAGTTGCCAAACAACACATTGGCAATGGCATTTCCTGCTTCGGTGCCGGGAAACCAAACATCTAAAATAGCAGCGGCATTTTTATCTTCCCAGGTTAATGTCATTGGCCTCCCATTGAATAATACAATCACAACCGGCTTGCCGGTTGCAACCAATGCTGCCAATAAATTTTTCTGGCTTTGCTGTAAGCTGATGTCAGTCATACTGGCTGCTTCACCTGTAAAGTCTGCAGCTTCACCGAGGCAGGCAACCACAATATCCGCTTTATTGGCCGTAGCCACTGCTTCATCAATCATTTGCTGCGGCGTTCTTGTATCAACATCAATTTCCTGTGCAAAATCATTGATGTTCTTAACGATCATAGAATCATCGCTTATGTTGGCACCTTTTGCATACAACACATTTATATCGTTACCGGCAATATTCTTAATGCCCTGCCGCACTGTAATATCTTCATTGTATTCGCCGCGTATATTCCATGTGCCGAGCATATTACGTTGATTATCTGCCAGCGGTCCAATCAAAGCAATTGTTCCGGATTTCTTTAAAGGCAAAACATTATTCGCGTTTTTTAGCAATACAAAAGAATGTTCTGCTGCATTACGCACGGCCAGCCTGTTGGCATCAGTAAGAATAGCTGTTTTTGCACGCGCCTCATCGCAGTGATTGTATGGATCTTCAAACAAGCCCATTTTATATTTTGCTTCAAGCACCCTTCTGCAGGCATCATCAATTTCCTGTTGTGTAACCTTGCCTTCCTGCAATGATTTTTTCAATGTCGTTAAAAATCCTTCCGCCACCATATCCATATCCAGACCGGCTTTTAACGATTGTGCCGATACCTGCTGCAGATCACCAACACCATGATTGATCATTTCACTTACTGAAGTATAATCACTTACCACAAAACCTTTAAAGCCCCATTGATTGCGCAACACATCAGTCAATAAAAATTTATTACCTGTTGCGGGAATACCATCCACTTCATTAAAAGAACTCATCACACTGCCAACACCTGCATCAACGGCGGCTTTGTAAGGCGGCAGATAATATTGATACATTCTTATGCGGCTCATATCAACTGTATTATAATCGCGACCTGCTTCTGCAGCGCCATATAATGCATAATGTTTTACGCAAGCCATTACGGCATCTTTGGCAGCCATGTCTTTTCCCTGGTAACCACGCACCATAGCCGCAGCTATCTTTGAACCGAGATAAGTATCTTCACCCGAACCTTCTGCAATGCGCCCCCAGCGCGGATCACGAGCTATATCCACCATTGGCGAATACACCCAGTTTAAACCATCGGCGGCAGCTTCCGTTGCAGC
>JAEWJV010000101.1 GCA_023386395.1 Bacteroidota bacterium | reverse complement strand
CATTCCAAAAGTCGTAACGTTTATACTGGCTTTGAAGACGCTGCTGAAAATCCTGCCAGTTCTTTTTGTCTTTACTGCTCCAGGCAATTTCACTTAAAGCTTCCATACGTGGAAACACCATGTATTCAACCTTTTTTCCATTGTCCATATATTCCGTCCAAACATTTGCCTGAACACCCTTTATATATAATTGTTCTTCCGGCGTAAGCTTTGGTGTGAAAGGTTCATAATTATATACTGATTCGAGCGGAAGGTAGCCGCCGATAACTAGGCTGTCTTCATGCTTTGACTGCGCATAGTCTAAATAAAAATAAGTGGTTGGCGTCATAATAACGCTATGATGCTGTTTGGCCGCTTCAATACCGCCGGCTTCCCCGCGCCAGCTCATTACGGTGGCGTTAGGTGCAAGGCCGCCTTCAAGAATTTCATCCCAGCCAATAATCTGGCGGCCTTTGCTGTTTAAATATTTTTCGATTGTGCTGATGAAATAGCTCTGCAAACCATGTTCATCTTTCAACCCTTTTTCTTTAATAAGATTTTGACAGAACGCAGAACGCTTCCAATAAATTTTAGGACATTCATCACCGCCAATATGAATATATTTTGAAGGGAATAAAGCTATCACTTCATCCAGCACGTCTTCCAGGAATTTAAATGTGTAATCTGTTGGTGCAAACACATCAGGATAAACACCCCAGCTTTGCTGCACGTATTTGCCGGTTGAATCGCCGTTCCATTTCACACCTTTTGCTATGGGTGTATTTTCATTGGGAAAACAGCTTAACTGCGGATAGGCAGCAATAGCTGCAGATGCATGACCCGGCATTTCAATTTCGGGAATAACAGTAATGTACCTGTCTGCCGCATATTTTACAATATCTCTTACCTGCTCCTGTGTATAAAAACCGCCATACCTTGTATTATCATTACCGGTGCCAGGATGGTGGCCAATGATGGTACCGTTTCTGTATGCGCCCACCTGCGTAAGTTTTGGATATTTCTTTATTTCGATGCGCCAGCCCTGGTCTTCTGTTAAATGCCAGTGAAATGTATTAAGCTTATGCAGGGCAAGAAAATCTATGAATTGCTTTACAAAATCTACAGGAAAAAAATGGCGTCCGCAATCCAGCATCATACCACGGTAAGCAAACCGCGGCGCATCTTCAATACTGCATTGCTGAACTGTAAGGTTATTTGATTTTTCAGGCGGTAATAATTGTATTAATGTTTGAATGCCGTAAAAAATACCTTCTTCATTATTACTATTAATGGCAATATTATTTGCGTTTACACCTATGCTATACCCGCCCGGAGTAGCACTTTGTTTGTCATGAGCAAGCACAAGTTCAATTGCACCTGTTGTTTTCTTTTTTGAAACATTTAATTTAAACCCGTAAAATTTCTGCAGGTAATCATTTAAAAAAGCAGCGCTTTTATCAGCGGCTGCAGATGTTACAACAATGCTTGTTTTGGGCGTGATTGAGAATGTGCCTTGTTTTGCCTCGGCTTTTACGGGCGCCGGAATAATGTTTAATGTTTGCGATTGGACAAGAGATGCAATCATTAAAAAAAAGAAAACTAAACTCAGGAATTTACTCATTATGTTAGTCAATTTAATAGTAATAAAAAGCTGGTAACTAAAGCAACGTAAAGAAAAGAAATGTTTGCAAATGATGCGTAAAGCAATCGTATGCATAATATTAAAAATAAAAATCCCCCGCTGGTTGGGGGGATGATTTTTTATTCAACTTTTGTAATTTTTAAGACGTTTGTCGGCAGATGCAGGTTAATCGGTGTGCTGCCTGTATTAATGACCACATCGTCTGTTTTTATAAAGCCCCGTTCTCTTAAAATATTTATCTGGTCGAAAATAATATCGTCAAGGCTTATTTCTTCATCATAATAAAAAGCACGTACACCCCAGCTTAAGCTTAATTGGTTAACCAGGCTTTTTACTTTGGTAAAAATATATAAAGGGCTTTTGGGCCGGTAGCTGCTTAATGTAAATGCCGTGTAACCGCTTTGTGTCATACCAATTAAAGCATCGGCATTAGCATCTTTCGCTATTTTACAAGCATTGTAGCAAATAGCGTCACTCAAAAAAGTGGGTGAATGCGATAATGGTTTTAAATCTTCTTCCCTGTTATAACGGTATTCCGTTTTTTCAACTTCAAGAATAATGCGGCGCATGGTTTCCACTACAAGTGCAGGATGTTTTCCGGTTGCAGTTTCAGCGCTAAGCATTACAGCGTCTGTGCCTTCAAGCACTGCATTAGCCACATCGGTAATCTCGCTCCTGTTTGGTTTAATGCGGTCGATCATGCTTTCCATCATCTGTGTGGCTACAATTACAGGCTTGCCGCGATGAATGCATTTACGGATAATATCCCGCTGTGCCATGGGTACTTTTTCAACCGGCAGCTCAACGCCAAGATCACCGCGTGCCACCATTACAGCATCTGATTCAAGAATGATATTACGCAGGTCTTTTAAAGCTGAAGGCATTTCGATTTTTGCAATCACCTTGCTGCTTGAGTTTTTCTCTGCAATCCTTTTCTTCAGGTCAATAATATCCTCTGCCTTGCGCACAAAAGACAGTGCAATCCAGTCAACATTATGTTGCAAAATAAATTCAAGATCAGAAATATCTTTTTCTGTTAAAGCCGGCAATGAAATATCTGTATCGGGAAGGTTTACGCCTTTCTTGGGCATTAAAATACCGCCATAACTAACGGCAACTTTTACATCATCGTCCGGCGTAATTTCAATTACAACCACTTCCAGTTTACCATCATCAATCAAAATTTTGTCGCCCACCTTTACATCTTCATGAAGGTTAGGATAGGATACATAAATTTTTTCTTTAGTGCCAATTACTTTCTCTTTGGAAGTAAAGGTTAATATATCACCGTTATTAATTTCAAGTAAACCATTTTGAATTTCGCCCACCCTTAGTTTGGGCCCCTGTAAATCGGCTAGTGAAGAAATATTAAAAGGCTCTTCTTCATTCATCCGTTCAATAAGGCCGAGTATTCTTGCCTTATCTTCCTGCGTGCCATGCGAAAAATTTAAGCGGAATACGTTAACGCCTGCTTTTGCCAGCTCAAGCATTTTCTCGTATGTATCGCAGGCCGGGCCAATTGTTGCCACTATTTTAGTGCGATGAAAAGTATGTTCTATACCTGCCTGTCGATCCATTTCTTTATGCAGGTATTTTGTTATGTTATCTGACATATAAATTTCGGTAGTTTATGTTCATATAGCAAATCAGCTTGCCAGTATCTTTACAATATCAAGCCAGTCTTCGCCCATTTTCTGTTTTTCGCGAATAGCAATCTCAAGTGGAGTATAGTGCATATTATTATTAAGGATACCAACCATAACATTATACCTGCCTTCCAGCAGGCTCTCTACAGCATGATAGCCCATACGGCTTGCAATCAGCCTGTCAATGCATGATGGCGGGCCGCCTCTTTGAATATGACCTAATATTGTTACCCTTATTTCAAGGCCTTTTAATCTCTCTTCCAAAAGACGCGCTACTTCGTTTGCACCTTTTATTTTAGGGTTGGAAGGATCGGGCATATAACCTTCAGCAACAATAACAAGATTAACAAGCTTTTTTCTTTTTTCCTGTTCAGACAGGGATGAAATTATTTCTTCAATTGTGGTATTTACTTCCGGCATTAGTATATGCTCAGCGCCGGTAGCAATGCCGCTATGCAAAGCTATATAACCTGCATGACGGCCCATTACTTCCACAATAAAAAGCCTGTCGTGAGAGTCTGCTGTATCACGTATTTTGTCAATAGACTGAACCGCAGTATTGGCTGCTGTATCAAAACCCAATGTAAAATCAGTACCATATAAATCTTTATCAATGGTGCCGGGAATGCCAATACAGGGAATGCCAAATTCTTTGCTTAATTTATAAGCGCCTGTAAAGCTGCCGTCACCGCCTATCACCACTAAACCATTGATGCCTCTTTTTTGTAAATTAGCAAAGGCCTTTTTACGGCCTTCTTCATTATAAAACTCTTTGCAGCGGGCTGTTTTCAAAATTGTACCGCCACGTTGTATGATATTGGCGACCGAACGGGAAGACATCTGAAACATATCATCTTCTATTATACCGCTATACCCACGCATGATGCCAAAAACTTCAAGACCATAATAAATCCCTGTTCGCACAACAGCCCTGATGGCTGCATTCATACCCGGAGAATCCCCACCTGATGTTAAAACGCCTATTTTGTTAACTTTCGTTGACATTAATGCAATCAGTTTGTTCTAATTAATAATTTTCGTAGTCTAATTCTCTTGCCCAAAGCGCCAAAAGTAAGCGTTTTTTACAGATGTTTATTTTCCGCTTCACTTAAAAGGGGATAAATTATTAATTGCATATTTTGATTACAGTTTTTAGCAAAATGTTTTTAGCAATATTTTATAAAATCTATAGTTATTCAACATTATGCACCATATCAAATATGTTTCAAATAAAATACATTGCCATTATCTTCGCTGTTGATGATAGATTTAAGAAGCGATACCGTAACCAAACCAACGCCTGCTATGCTTGATGTAATGATGCATGCAAAAGTTGGTGATGATGTTTTTGGCGAAGATCCAACCGTAAACGAACTTGAATTAAAAACAGCCTCTTTGTTTGGAATGGAGGCTGCTGTTTTTTGTCCAAGCGGCACCATGACCAATCAAATCGCCATTAAATGCCACACGCAGCCCGGTGATGAAATTATTTGCGATAAACTTTCACACATTTATCAATACGAAGGTGGTGGCATTGCATTCAATTCAGGCTGCTCCGTTAATTTAATTGACGGCAATTATGGCAGGATAACAGCAGCACAAGTGGAAGGCTGCATTAACAACAGGAACGATTTGCATAAAGCTTTCTCAAAACTTGTTTCGCTTGAAAACACAGCCAACCGCGGCGGAGGAAGCTGTTACAACTTTGAAGATATAAAAGCCGTAAGAAAAACATGCGATGCCTATAATTTGTTTCTACATTTAGATGGCGCCCGTCTATTTAATGCAATTGTTGCAAAAGGAAATTCGCCAAAAGAATATGGAGATATTTTTGACAGTATTTCCATTTGTATAAGTAAGGGGTTAGGTGCCCCTGTTGGCAGCCTGCTTATCGGTACAAAAAATTTTATTGCAAAAGCAAGAAGAATAAGGAAAGTATTTGGCGGCGGCATGCGGCAGGCCGGCTATCTTGCTGCAGCATGTATTTATGCGTTGGATAATAATATTGAAAGGTTAAGAGATGACCATACGCATGCACAAAGATTAGCAAAAGCCCTGCAACAAAAAGATTTTGTTGGTGAAATATTTCCCGTAGAAACTAACATTGTAATCTTTGAAGTAAAAGGCAGGTATACAGCAGAAACATTATCAGCGCATTTTAAAAAAAACAATATACTTGCTATTGCAATTTCAAAAATGCATGTAAGAATGGTTACACATTTGGATATAAATGCAGCAATGATTGATGAAGTGGTTGAAATAATCAACCATTTATAATTAAATGATAAATTAAATTAACACGAAATGTTACCAAAAATAAATCCGGCCAATACGCAGGCCTGGCTATTACTTACCAAGCATCAGAGTGAAGAAATGCGTAACATGACTATGAAGCGTCTTTTTGCTGAGAATGAAGACCGCTTTAATAAATTCTCGATAAAATTTGGAGATATTTTATTCGACTATTCCAAAAATATAATCGTACAGAAAACTTTACAATTATTGCTGCAGCTTGCAGATGATTGTAAAGTAAAAGAAGCCATTACAGAAATGTTTAATGGCGATAAGATAAACGAAACAGAGAACCGCTCTGTGCTGCATACAGCATTAAGAAACTTTAGCGGTGAACCTGTTTTAAGTGATGGCAAGGATGTAATGCCTGATGTGCAACGGGTGCAGCAACAGATGAAAGCATTTTGTGAAAAGATACACAGTGGCGAATGGAAAGGCTATTCAGGCAAGAAAATAAAATACATTGTAAACATTGGAATTGGCGGCAGCGACCTTGGGCCTGTAATGGTTACGGAAGCATTAAAGCCTTATTGGATTGAAGGCATCCAACCCTATTTTGTAAGCAATATTGATGGCACACACATAGTTGAAACACTTAAAAAAATTACGCCGGAAGAAACGCTGTTTTTAATTGCTTCCAAAACATTCACCACGCAGGAAACCATGACGAATGCACATACGGCACGTGAATGGTTTTTACAGTCAGCAAAAGATGAACAGCATGTAGCAAAACATTTTGCAGCCTTAAGTACCAATGAAAAAGAAGTAAAAAAATTTGGCATTGATACAGCCAATATGTTTGAGTTCTGGGATTGGGTAGGCGGGAGGTATTCCTTATGGAGCGCTATCGGTTTATCAATTGCATTAACTATTGGCTACAATAATTTTGAAGAACTTTTAAAAGGCGGTTATGAAACCGATATGCATTTTAAAACAACCGCTTTTGATAAAAATATACCGGTATTGATGGCATTGATTGGTGTATGGTACACCAATTTCTTCAAAGCCCAAACGGAAGCCATTCTGCCTTACGATCAATATATGCACCGGTTTGCCGCCTATTTTCAGCAAGGCAATATGGAAAGCAACGGCAAATATGTAAACCGCAATGGCAGCGAAACCAATTATGCCACAGGCCCTGTAATTTGGGGAGAGCCCGGCACTAACGGGCAGCACGCTTTTTACCAGCTTATACACCAGGGAACATTGTTAATACCCTGCGATTTTATTGCACCCGCTATTTCGCACAACCCGGTTGGCGATCATCATATGAAATTGTTAAGTAACTTTTTTGCACAAACAGAAGCTTTAATGAAAGGAAAAGATGAAGCGGAGGTTCGGGAAGAATTAAAGAAAGAAGGCAAATCGCCTGAAGACATAAAAAGGCTTCTTCCCTTTAAAGTGTTTAAAGGCAATAAACCCACAAATTCATTTTTAATAAAAGAGATCACGCCTAAAACCCTGGGCAATCTTATTGCTTTGTATGAGCATAAGATTTTTGTTCAGGGTATTATCTGGAATATCTTCAGTTTTGATCAGTGGGGTGTTGAATTAGGCAAACAGCTTGCTTCAAAAGTGTTACCGGAACTGGAAAATAATGATAAGATCACTTCACATGATTCATCTACCAATGGCTTAATCAATGCCTGGAAGGCGATGAAATAATTAAGTCAAAGCATATAATTATCCCCGACTGGCGCAATTAATATAAAATTAAACCGGGCGGGGATTTCTTTGCCCGTGCTGGTTTTCGTTAAAAGAAAAAAGCCTCACATTGCCTCTGCCTGTCTTTAACTCTTTTTCCCTTAAAAGTGCTTGCTGTTTTATATTGAAAACTTCTGTGTGGATTATCTGCCAGGGCCGTATTTTATTGTCCAGCCCTTTTTGCCAAGTTGATTATGAGATAAAAATCTTGCAGCAATATTTGTTGTAAAACCTATATATATTTTTCTGTGCTGCGAAGAATATAAAATATATACAGTATACATGTCTGGGTTTATCTAACTATCAACAAACAAAAAAGCCTCACATTGCTGTAAGGCTTCAACAGTTGCGAGGGGAAGGATCGAACTTCCGACCTTCGGGTTATGAGCCCGACGAGCTACCGCTGCTCTACCTCGCGATATATAAGTTTAATTAAATTTAAGAACTTGTAAATCGGGATGCAAATATAAGGCGGTATTACTATCGGGCAAAACTTTATTTAAGATATTAGCTTTTCTTTTTTACAGTTGATCCGCCACTTACATCAAGATTGGTAATATTAGCCGCACCGGAATAACGGATGCTGCTGCCACCGCTTGCCGTGGCCTGTATGGCTTTGTTTACATTAATACTAGCAGATGATGCGCCTGTTGCTTCAATCCTGCAGTTTTCAGCTGTTAAATCACCGCCCTTAAAATTACTGGCGCCGCTTGCATCCACTATAAGAT
>JAEWJV010000543.1 GCA_023386395.1 Bacteroidota bacterium | reverse complement strand
ACACAGAGCTGGTACTCGTCTATAAGATTGAGTTTTGTCAATGCTACAATCAGGCTCGGACTGCCGACAAGAATGTCTTTTCCCGATTGTTGTTTGAGTGCTAAAACTT
Source organism: Bacteroidota bacterium (assembly GCA_023386395.1). GTDB lineage: Bacteria > Bacteroidota > Bacteroidia > Chitinophagales > Chitinophagaceae > Parafilimonas. Next base: position 8,964 of record JAEWJV010000543.1, on the reverse strand, counting down.
CTTCTTCAAGGTTTCGGGTTGCTAATATTGCACTTTTCCAATCTACATTTTTTAGCGTATGGGAAAATACAATTTTTTGAATTTTATCAATAGCTATCGCAAAATCATGCATTGGTTTTTCTTCTGAGGTATTTTTTACAAAAGGCCTCCAAAACTCCATCAACTGATAGGTTATTCTACCATATAGAATAGTGTCTGCATTGTTTAATAAGTCAGTATAATGATAGTGAATTTCTTCATCAGGATTTACTGCCGTATGGTCGCAAAATCCGTCAATAGTCATATTGATTGCCGCAATTACTTTTCTCATACTATTCTGCTTTCTTGTTCAAAAATTTTTCAATCATCGGAATAGCAAAATCACTTTCTTTTGTGTCGGGCTTTATTGTCGTGATTTCGCCAATATATTCTCCATGTCCGCCCGGAATTATTGCTAATTCAGAGTTGGTAATTTGTCTATGCAATTCAATGGCGTGTTCGGGTGTAATTACATCTTTACTGCCAATGATGATTAAAGTTGGTGCTTTAATGGATTTAATTTGTTCGTCTGAAATGTCTTTGAAGTTTATCATTCGTTTTGCATCTCTGTCGTGCATTACTTGTAAACCGTTTGTGTCGGGTGCAACTTGTTTATATGCCGTTTTTAGCTGTTCGGGCATATTTTCCAATTTCGCTTGTTTCATAAAGTCCCAAAACCATTCAGGAACTCCGTTACGTTTGGCAAGTGTAGAACCTAAAATAAGTTTATCAACGATTTCAGGGTGGCGAATAGCGATTTGCAAAGTGGTTGTTCCGCCATTGCTGAAACCAAAAAAGTCTGCTTTGTCAATATTTAAATTTTTTAGGAGTGTTGCAATGTCGTCGGCATCTTGCTCAAATGTCAAGTCTGCGTTTCTGTCGCTTGTCCGCCCGTGCGCTTGTAATTCAACGGCAATTACTTTTCTGTTTTTAGCGAACAACGGAATAACTTTTTCAAAGTTTGATTGAATGGTTGAACCGCCACCGTGAATGAGAACAAGCGGTTTGCCTTGTCCGTAAATTTCGTAATACATTTTCAGTCCGTTCACTTCAGAATAGCCACTCTCAAAAGTTAATTTGTGTGTCGTTGTTACTTCCATTTTTTTAATTGCTGTTTTGTTTTCGTTGCACGATGTTAATGTGAAAAGTGTCAAGTCAAAAATTAGAGTATTTATTTATTACCGCGCTATATTGCCAATGCAATTTTAGCGGCTGGCATATTTGCCGTCAGTATTATTTCCGGCTTGAATAACATAATAAAACTACACCACAGGCGAAAGGCCTGCACTTTACAAGTGCCGGACATTCCGCTATCCCATTTTTAATTTTTACAAAAATAGGATAGTCAATTTACGATCATAGAGTCCAAATGCGACATTGTAAGGATTGTTTACGACAAGTAGTGTGGTTCGATGCTTGCCGCTAATGAATCGGGGCTTGCCGAAGGCGGGATTTTTAGTACAAAGTTCAATAGAATTACAAATGTTGAATAGCAAAATGCCGGCTGGAACTAAAGCTGCTAAAAGAATGACCCCGCAGGTTTCGTTCAACAGCGCTTTCATTGCTTGTCCTTCGGACACAACGAAAGCTTGGGTATTAGCAGCATTACCATAGCGTCTTTTTTATTTTCTCAAATCCTTTCCTTTTGTAAGAGAGCAATAGAAAACACAGCGAACCATAACATGGTTGCGTAAATATTAATGCGCTCTGTTAAACCCATCCACGGTGTAGGTTGCCCTGCAATAAGTTGGGGTACTTGTAAGCTTGTCAAAATGCCAAAAACAATCAATATACCAATTGTTATGAATGAGTAAATACGAAAGCCTCTTCCAGGTAAAAATGCTCCAAATGCTATTGATAGCAAGATGAACAATGACATCACCGCGGTCATTGGTCCGTGTAGGCTACCTCTTTGAGTTATCTCAGCCCCACGCATGTCCATTTGGAAGAAGGAAGGTGTGATCATGCTGAGTATTGCATATACTATTATTGCGGCACCTGTAAGACGTGCAGTACGTTTGGACTAAAGAATGTCCAAATTCCTGCTGCTAAGATTGCAATGAGCAGGTTGTATGCGATGCTTCCCAAAAGCATCATGGATCTTGTGGGAGCACCAGTCGCTAACAACTCACTGTAATTTTGATTGAGAATATTATATCCCTTGTACCACCGGCTTGCAAGTATGTCTGTCGTTACATAAAGCAGAGAAGATAAAATACCGCAGAGCAGTGTGAGTTGTTTAAACATTTTGTTCCTTGAAACTCCGATCGATGATATGTGTGATGTTTTTGTTGTCACCTTGATATTTGAAATATTCTGAACAGAAGCTGACGAACGTAATTCGTCAGTCCTATTTTGTCAAATAAACAATAAATAATAGGAGTCCAACTAATTTTCTTAAGTTCATATAGTAGATGTTAAATGGCATACAATGTTTTGGCGCTTGGCGCAGTGGCGGATTTCGGAGCACAAAACTGCCAATACACCACAAAAGTTGATGCGAGGTAGAATGTTCAATTAACCACGTCACCCGCCATTATGCCAAACGCCTGTATGCGGTTTTTCTTTCTGTCATTATGAGGTTTTTTTAATTACCCATTCCACAAGTCCTGCTGATATCGTTAGTTCCGCAACCTTGTCAACGAGATAAAGTTTTGTTTCTGTTTCGTTTTCATAGATCGTCAAGTTGCTTTTAGCTGTATGAACAACGTAGAAAAACTTGTCATAGTCGTTCATTGTAGCAAACTGTTTTTGATAACTTAAAAACTGTGGTAAATCAGATTGAGTTTTGATTTGAACTATTGCTCTTTCTCCTGTTACGGGTGCAAAAAGCTCAAGGTCTAATGTCTTTTGAGTTTTTCCTGTGTCGCCAACTCTTTGCCAACCTGCCTGTCTAAAAATCAAGTCCACCAAAGTTTCAAAATCTTTCCATTGTAAATTCTGAATTAAGAAAGTCAGCTTTGTTTTCAGATTAAACATTGCTTGCTCAACTTCAACAACTTCTTTCATTTGTTCACAGTTGATTTTTGCAAGTGCATATTTTTGTTCTGGAACACTACAAATTGTCCCACGAAAGCCCTGTGTCTTTAATAACTTGCCACTTATGTTAGAGCCAAGCAAAACATTTCCATTAATATCTCTGTCTGACCATTTACCAATCACAGGTCTTGTTTTTGTTTTGTCGGCAAGAAGAGTGATTTCAGGTTTTGAAAAGCACCACCAAAGCTTGTTGGCGTAAAAAGTTATCCACAGTGTTTTGTCGGCTTCTTCGTAAAACTGTTTGATTTGGTTAGAATGACTTGTCGCTACAAAGGTTTTAGAATTTTCTTCTGTCGTAAAGTAGTCGTGAACTTTGTTCCAATGTCCGCCAAGACATAGTTGATGGTCAACTTCTCTATATCCAAGTCGCAAAGTTTGGTTCTTTTCTATGCACTCTTTCTCAAACTCTCCGCCTTGTCCGAGTTTGATAAATAGAACCTTGTTTGCTTTAATTTTTGTCATTCGCGCTTGTCAGTTAGGTTGTCCTTAAAATCGCATATAACGTTAAAGGCTTCGCGAATTGCGGGTAATAGCGCAAAGTCAGCCGAAACCGTTGTTAATTTTTTTCAAAGTTGAAGATACATTCTTTGCTAAATAGAATTCCGTCGCCCTGATAACTGCAGCACAATAGCAAAACAAAAAGTTGATGTTGCGGATTGTCTGCCCGCATTTTGCCGAACCTACTGTTGGTAGCAGTGTTTTTAATTTAAAAGATGTTCAATAAATATTGTAATTAAATAAACTGGTAAACATAGTAACCCATAAAAACCAACATAATATTTTTTGTCTAAGTAAATAGTATATACTTCTGTTTTATAGTAGTTGTCACCCATTCTTTTCTTACTTTCTTCTTCAAATAAAATGTCTTGTTGTCTAAATTTATTTGATAGAACAAACGAAGTTAAACCCGGAACAACAGCAAGTGTCACAATAATGATTTTTACCAGCATGGTTGAAGGCGCTTGCTTGAAAGTCAACCAAGCACAAAATATAGACCATGCAAGCCAAAAAACTACCCAAAGAAAAATCAGAAAATTTATTGCTTTAATAGAGATTTTCGTTTCAGCGTCGACAAAATCAAGAGTTCTTTTATAAACGATGTAACTTATTAAGCAGACTGCTAAAAAAGCGCAAACAAAGAAAAAGAGATAATGGGCATTGTTATTAAAAAAAGATTCAACGTCAGGAATTTTGTCAAACAATTTGTTTATTAAATAGAAAAGAAAAGCTCCTACAGCAAGAAGAATAATTGAACCAAAAAATTTTATTTCAAATTCATATTGACTTCGTCTAACTTTTTGCCACAAGGTCATAACCATTGAAATGTTTGGGTGTCAATTAACATTGCTACCAACACGCTGCTTTATGTTATAAAATACGAAACTACTCAAAAAAGCCGCTATTCAAAATCAACGCTTTAATGTTATATAGAATCAATTGTTGTTAGGACAATCCAACATTACACTTCTGCTTTCCGTGATACTTTTGTTATAATTCCGCAACTGCTTTGGGATACCGTGTTTGTTTTTTTGTGCTATCAAAATAAAATAACAATGAAAACAAACACTATCAGGGCATGCATTATGCTGGGTATATCAGCTTTATTGTTTGCCTCCTGTAAAAAAGATGATATGCCGCCTGCACAGGCTAATACCATCACCATTGAAAATGTATTGGACAGCAAACCGCTCGTTGAATCCGGAACTTTCCAGGGCACCGGAACACCGCCGGTGATATTACCCGGCCAGTCAACATCCATTACTTTCTCTGCAGCTAAAAATCAATACCTCACTTTTGCCACCATGTATGGCTGGAGCAATGATTTATTTTTCGCCCCTGAGAACCCCGGCATCAAACTATATAATGATGATGGCACGCCAATAACAGGCGATGTTTCATCTCAAATAAAATTATGGGATAACGGCACCCGTGAAAACCAGGCGCCCGGTATGACTGTTACACACCCCGGAACCGCAGAAACCACTGTTAAAAATATTAAAGAGGTAAATGGTATAGATGATTATGGACACACTTACCTGCCGGCATCGCAATTGATGAATGTATCGCTTGCTTACGACGGCAATTCTATGTTTACACTCACTATTAAAAATAATTCCGGCAAAACACAAAATGAAACGCCATTCAGCCCCGGCGTATGGACTATATCATATGTAGCAGGCGGCAACCAGTTGCTTCCCAATGCCATTTATACATCAGGCCAGCCCACCGCAAACGGGCTTACCAATATTGCTGAAATGGGCGATAACAGTGTTTTGAACAGTTACCTGTCTGGCCTCACCGGCATTTTTACACCATTATCGCCTGTGTTGGTGGTAGTATATAACGGCACAGAAAACCCGTTTTATAAAGTGGGTGAAAACGACAGGGGAGAAGGCCTGAAAGAACTGGCGCAAAAAGGCAACGCCGATGTACTGGCTGATGTTTTAAAAACAAAACCGGGTGTTAAAACTGTATATGTTTTAAAGGATGCAGCAAATACCGTATTGCTGCCAAAAATTAATGGAGCTGATGGCGGAAAAGTATTACAGGCATTATCGGTTGTTAAGGGCGACAGGATTGCCATTGCTACCATGTATGGTTTTTCAAACGACTGGTTTTTTGCTACAACCGGCAATGATATAGATGCCACGCAAAAAGGCGATGTATCTGCCACTATAGGTTTATTTGATGACGGAACGGCTGTAAACCAGTTCCCCGGAGCAGGGATTACGCAGTTTAACCTGGCTGGCACACCGCTTGATGAAAATAAACCTATTGAAGCAGTGCCCAACCCCAATGCATTTACAACGCTGCCTGCAATAAGTGATATTATCAAAGTAACACTTCAATAACTTTTAAGCACTGGTAAAAGTTTAAAAGCCTTTGCCAGTGCTTTTGATAAAACGTATAACATGACTATCATTTATTCAAGCTTTGTAAAGCTATTCAGACAAGCAGCTTTTATATTTTTCGCCATTCCTTTTGCAGCATGCGGGCAACAGGCACAGCCTATTAATCAAACAAAAACATTTGAAGCAATGACACAGGTAAAACAAGAAAATGCAAACATGGATAAGATGCATGCAACAGATACGGCAACCTTTGCCGCAGGATGTTTCTGGTGTGTGGAAGAACAGTTTAAACAATTGGATGGCGTAATATCTGTAACATCGGGCTTTACCGGCGGCGATGTGGCAAACCCAAGCTATAAATTAGTTTGCACCGGCACAACCGGCCACGCAGAGGCCTGCAATATTGTATATGATCCTTCAATAATTTCTTATGATGAACTGTTAGCCGCATTCTTTGTAGCACACGATCCCACGCAGCTTAACCGCCAGGGTAATGATGTGGGTACGCAATACCGGTCGGCTATATTTTTTCATAATGATGAGCAGAATAAACTGGCTGAATATTATATCCATAAATTAGATGAAGAAAAGGCTTACCCCAATAAGATTGTTACGGAAGTAAGCCCTTACACCGTTTTTTATAAGGCAGAAGATTATCACCAGGATTATTATGATAATAATACGGATCAGCCTTATTGCCGGCTGGTAATAAAACCTAAATTAGATAAATTCAGGAAAGTGTTTAAGGAAAAACTGGCAGATAATAAATAGAGAACAGTGCATGGGAATACGATTAACCGATATGCGCACATTTATTTCCTGGATAATAAAAAGATAACTTTATGCTTTTCAATCATACAAAAATGAAACCTGTATTTATAACCTGCCTGCTGTTTTGCATGTTGGCAAGCTGCAGCAGCAATGCACAACAAAAAAATAACAACGATATGATGACAAAAGAAGATCATGCAAACAATCCATATTATTCCCGCACAGATACAACGCATTTGAATGTAAGTGATGCAGAATGGAAGAAAATTTTGCCTCATGATTTATATGCCGTTGCCCGGGAGCAAAACACAGAAATGCCTTTTACCGGCAAATACTGGGACTCTGATGACAAAGGCACTTACTATTGTGCTGTATGCGGCAATGAATTGTTTCGCTCTACTGCAAAATTTTCAAGTACCTGCGGCTGGCCAAGCTTTTTTGAAACAGAAAGAAAGAACAGTGTTATTTACAAAGAAGATAACTCGCATGGCATGCGCCGCATTGAAGTGGAATGCGCCCGCTGCAACTCACACCTGGGGCATATTTTTGATGATGGCCCGGCGCCTACGCATAAGCGCTATTGCATGAATTCCGTTTCATTGGATTTTGTGCCGGATGGTATGTGAGCATTGCCTTATAAGTTTTTCTTAATTGAAAAACAGCCGCCCGCATGCAATTAAAATGCAAAACAGGAAAACGATAATATTGGTAAGTACATTTTTGGGCTCATTTCTTTTGTAATGTATGTACGCCGCAAACGGCATAATAAAAGCAAGGCAAAGCGCTGCAACGGGTGTTAACCATGATGTAATGTGAAAGTACACCGGTACAATCAGCCCGGCAGCGCCTGCTATCTCCGAAACGCCAATAAATTTTATAAAGAAGGCAGGAAGCCCTTCAACACCTGTTTGACCTTTTGCCACTAATACCCGCTCCGGTAATAAAGATTTACAAATGCCTGAATAAAGAAAAATTACTGCTGTAATTATTTGTAAAATCCAAAGAATAGTGTTGTTCATAATCCTTGTATTTTTTTGTAATACAAAGGTGAAAACACCTGCCGGAAAAGCCTTTGACATTTATCAAAAAATCAGATCTGCGAGCGTATCCTGCTGAGGGTTTCCTGTGTAATACCCAGGTAAGAAGCAATCATGCCAAGCGGTACTCTTTGTATAAAAGAAGGGTGTGTTTGCATTAATACCTGGTAGCGTTCCAGTGCGGTTGCAAAATGCAGGTCATCAAATTTATGTTGTAACTGCACTAACCCGAACGATACTAATTTCCTGTAAAGATTTTCTATATCGTGATACTTGTTGCAAAGATTATCAAGGTCGTTGTAGTGAAGTGAATAAAGAACGGAATCTTCCAGGAGTTCAATCCCGCGCCTGTCGGGCCTGCGTGTAATAAAGCTGATAATGGAAGATGCAAAAGAATGCTCATCGCTTATCCAGTCCGTAACATCTTTGCCATCTTTCAGATAATAAGTACGCGTTAATCCGCTGTCTATAAAGTAAGTAAAATTGCTTGTAGTATCAGGCTTAATAAGGATATGCCCTTTGGGTAACACCAGTTTTTTCAGATGGGCTGCCAGCGCCTGCCGGCTTTGTGCAGACAGGCGGGTATATTGAGAAACCGTTGAAAAAAAGTTATCCATTTCTGCAATTCAAAATTAAAAGCAGCATTAAATATTACACAATAAATCAGGTGTTTGTTTTCCGTTAAAGGCCGCCCTGTTGTTTATCTATCAATTCTTTTAACGCTGCTGCCTGGTTATGTATTTCATCTTTTGCGCTGTAAACCAGGGTAACGGTTTTATGCTTTTTTATTAGCTGTTTCAATGCATCAAGCACTTCAGATTGCCGCAACTCTGTTTTGTATTTTGTTTTAAATACTTCCCATTTTGCCGCATCATGATTAAACCATTTACGCAAAGCGGTTGATGGTGCAATGTCTTTCAGCCAAATATCAACATGCATATCTTCTTTCTTAATGCCACGAGGCCACAGCCTGTCAACCAGTATGCGAAACCCGTCTGCCTTTTCTTTTTCTTCGTAAACTCTTTTTAACCGTATATTCATGTTCAGCGCACAATTTTAAATGGCGATGTAATTTTCGTTTCCATTATGGCGGCAATGCTTGCTGCTTTTTCCTTTACAATATCAGCCTTCTTTCCTTCAAATAATTCGTCAACTGTTCCTGCAAATAACTGCAGCCAGCGCCGAAAATGTTCCTTCATTAATGGTACTTGTGTATTAAGGTGCATATGCACGCTCATGGGATTGCC
>JAEWJV010000410.1 GCA_023386395.1 Bacteroidota bacterium | reverse complement strand
AAAATCCTTTGGTGATTCAATTGAATAGCGCCCATCTGAAACAGCATAATTATTCATGCTTAAATCAATAACCAATTCTTTGTTCTGATACTTATATCTTAGTTGTGTTCCATTTAATTCAGGTGTTAAATGCGGGTTTATATAGAAACGGTTATATTTTGGATTAATACCATAAACAGCCTGGTATAAGCCAACAATAGTTAAACCATTGCCTGATAAAATATCATCGCCGCGGCCATCCTGTTTTTGCCGGCCATATCGCTGAAAGGCAAGGCCATCTTTTGCATACTGCTCCAATACATTCTTTACATATTTAACTGCCAGTTCAGGTTTGTAGGATGCATAAGCTTTAACGCCCAGCGCACCCCACGATAAAAAGATATCGCCATTTTCATAATTAGGAAACGGGAACTGCCAATCGTTGCCTTCACCCGGCGCATAAGAATATAAACACAAAGGCCAGAAAAATAATTTTTCTTTCTGCATTTGTATTTCTATACCGTCAAGAATTAATTTCTTTCTCGCTTCGTCATCGCAAATACCATATCCGATTGCCATAAAATTTACCGGCACAACCATGTTGCGGCCGTGCAGTGAACCATCTTTATCACGCCAGTGTATATAACATTTGTTTGCTTCATCCCAAAAGCCGCCTTCATTTGTTGTCTTATTAAAACTCGTTTTTAATTTTTCAGCAAATGCTTTGTAGTAATTTTCTTTTGCGGCATTGCCCAATTGCTTTTCAATATTGGCCCACAAAACCAGGGCATGATATAGTTTGGCATTTACAAAAGCATTTTCATACGCCGCCCAAATAATATCAATCCAGTCGCTGCCTCTTTTTTGGGCGGTGCTGTCTGTCATCATTTCAACAAGGTCATTATTATTGCTATCTCTTCTTAATATCCAGTCCAACGCTTTTTCACACGATGATTGATGTGTTCTCACCCAATCTAAATCGCCATTTTGATCATAAAGCTCTGAAACGTTTGTGACGTAATCAGGATTTGAATCCATAAGATAGCCCCACTGCGCTTCATAAAAACCTTCGCTGTTAAACTGGCCTGGCATTGCATCTTCATTGGTATAAGCCCATCTTGGCCATACACGGCCATCCGGCTTTATAGCATAATCGCGATAAAAATCAAGGCAATCACGATAGCCATCCAAATATGTTGGATCATTTATAGCAAGACCCATTTGTGCAATGTATTGCTCGTGCAAGCATATAGGGCCATAAGGCGTATGCCAGCTATTGCCACCAAAATGCTGCTTATCTATCACACCAATTCTTGCAATGGTATTTAATACATCACTTACCTGGTTCTGATTGATCCCAACTAATTTTCCCCGGCCAAAGTCTTTTTCCAAATTGAAATAGGAGATGATGATATTTTGAGTTGTTATTCCTTTCCTAATGGTGACTGGCGACCAGACCCATGCGGTAGTATCACGGATAAACCTTCTTCTGTTAGTTTCTGAATCGAACCGCGGAATAAATTTGGTGGGTGCAACGTCAATGCTGAAAGCCAGTTTATCAGATGCAGTCCGCGTGTAATCTGTTGCCACGTAATTATCTTTTGCTTCAGCTTTAATAGTAAGTCCATTCCCCGTTTTGGCATTCCAGAACCTTGACGATTTGCTATGCACGCCATAGGTATCGAGTTTTTTATTAAAAAGATAAAACCAGGCAAGGCCGCCATAATCCTGGTAAGCGCCATCCCAGGTATTGATGCTTTTAAAATTGAAAACAGGAAAACCGGTTTTTTCTGCAATCATATCTTCCGGGCAATGCCTGCTGATATTTAATATGATGCTGTCTTTTGTAATAGCAATGGTCCAGGTTTCTTCAATATTCGTATCATTATTTCCGTAAATAATATTCTTTATTTGAATGGAATTACCGGAAACTTCAACCTGCGGCGATTGTAACAGTGTTAGTGTGGAAAATAAATGACCGTTTGTTTTAACCATGGAATAAATGCCCGAATCGCCTGTAATCACTTCTTCTCCATTTATAATAAACGATGAAATATTTATTTCCCGATCATAATTTAAAACTGCTTTTAATTTTTCATTACTGAATATTATTTTCTTTTCAATCTTATCATTTTTTATATTAATTGACTGTGCAAATAAGTTATTGGTACACGCTATCAATCCGGAACACACAAGTATAAAGACTAACCAAACAAATTTTTTCATAATCAACTAAGAGATTTATGTGTTTTTATGCTTTATAAATGAGCGGGTTTTGTGCATCATCATTCAGTAGTTGGCCAACTTCTAATTTAGAAACCTGTTCGTCAGTGAGAATATTTTTAATGCCATTAAACACAGCACCATCGGGCATATATGCACAAGTCATCGCCCTTCTAAAGCCATTGGTCATATTGGCCCCGGCAGCATGAATAGTTAATCCATTATGGAAAGAACAGCTTCCCGCTTTCATTGGCACCGGCACTGATTCTGTTTTCAAAAACATCGGATATGTGTCAAAAATTGCATCCATATTTTTCCCAATGCCCGGATTTTCGAAAGTAGTAGTTTGATATGAGCCCGGTATAAAATAAAGACAACCATTTTCTAATGTTGCATCGTCCAAAGCTACCCAGATTGATAAAGCTCTTCTATCGCTGAATGACCAGAATGGCGTATCTAAATGCCATGAAGTTGGGTTAGCCCAGGGTCGTTTAATCAAAGCCTGGTCATGCCATATTCTTGTTCCTTTCCAACCGGCTAAATCTGCAACCATTTTTCCTATGCGCTCATCAAGCATAATCTTTTTTACATCTTCATTTGTTTGCCACAGATTCAGCATTTGGTCAAATACCTTCCCATAATAATCGCTGTCTTTATTGATGCCATCATCTTCTCCAACCTTTGCGTTTCCAAAGGCGAATTTGCGGCCATTGCGTTGCTCAACAGCATTCATTACAGCCTTGCGCCAAAAAGAAAGTTCTTCCTGATTAAGAAAATCTTCCACAAGCAAAAAACCATTTTCCCGGTACGATTGTATTTGTTCCTGTGTGAGTTCTGACTTCATACGTTCATGTTTAATTTAAAAAATAACTATTGAGATTAACTTGCTTTGCATTTATACATAAAAGTTCATTCTGTAATCAACAGTTTTACAGGGCCCGTTAACCCGGCATTATACTTCTCGAAATCGGGAGTGCCTACCCATCCCCAGGTACGCAACTCATCCATATCATCTTTCATCCACATTTCATTTACCATAAGATTGCCAACACGTATCCTTATCTTATTGTCGCCTTTTTTCAATTCTTTAGTTAGATTGAATGTAAAAGATGGCCATAAACGAGCACCAACTGACTTGCCATTCACAAAAACCTCTGCCATGAATTTCACTTTGCCAAGATCAAGCAGCACCTGGCTTTCTTTGTTATTTTTAGTAATCGTAGTTTCATAATCAACATAGCCCGTGTACTGCCCTAACCCATAGTCATACCAGTTTTGCAATGGCTGTTGTGTTTTGTTTGTGATGATAAATTTTAAAGGTGAAGAAGGAATTTTCTTATCACCAGTCCTGAATGCAAATGATAACAGTTGCACATTATTGGTTAAATCTACCTGGTTTCCGGCAACGACATTTTTTTTCCCATCTAACCATATTTCTGCACCCTGCATATTTTCAGGAAAAATTATTCTGTTGGCACCTGCCGGCACAACAACCCTCCAGTAAATATAGCTGCTTGTATCTTTCGTGTTAGCTTCAGCTGTTTTTGGCGGCCAAATTGTCTTTTGTAATGATGCTGTTATAAAAGAATTAAACTTCCATGCTGTATCATTTAAACCGCTTTTCATTTTTTCTTCCTGTATTATTTTATCGTCAGAAAAGAAAGCCTTTGCAGATGTTCTGTATATTGTATCAACACCAGGATAACTTATCGTCCATTTTTTATTGAGTTCAATTTCTTTATTAGGTTTCTTATCAGATGGTGTTTCAATTTGCCTTTTTTCATCCGGATTAAACACCACCCAATAGGCTTCATAAGGCTGCAGCGATAGTGCTACCTTGTTATATTCTTTGTCTTTTACCGAAGCAACAGGAATAACATTACCTGTTTCACAATTCCATATTTCTGCTGCACCACTGCCATCTTTAAACCATGCAGAAAAATTGCGGATGCTGTCAGAATTATTAGCCAGCCAGTAAAAATCAGCAGCGCCAATTTTTCTATGAGATGTGTAAAGTCTTCCTGAATTTTCAAAAAGCATTTGTGGCTTTAGTTTTTGATTTAATACAGCAACCATTTTTGGCAAGTTGTTTTTCTCAGTACTTATGTCAACTACGTTGCGCTGTTTTTTCAGTTCAATTATTTTTTGAATAACGGCCTTATCATTTGCTCCGTTTTCCGGTGAGCCTTTGGGTGTTTCTCCGAGAATAATTACTACGCCACCCTGTTTTGCAAACTCCAGTATTTTATCTAATGCACCATGTGAAATAATGGTAACGGGCGGCAATACCATCGCTGAGAAATGATGATCTTTTATAGTAAAACATGAATGATTATTTATTAGCTGAGGTTGCCCCATCATTAAATAATGCTTGTCTCCAATTAAAAAATCAATATTGTTTTCATTCATTTGACGCATGGCATCCGAATAAACCTGATCTATATGAAAGGATTGTTTATTCCAGACAGCATTAATCTCATTGATGCTGGCTTCTTCTGAAAACATGCGATCGGCATTTGCCCAAATGCTTTCCTGCGGGTTGATTAATAAAACATCTGCAACCAATTTTGTCTGGCGTGTTACAAATGATGCCCGCCTTGAAAAATCTGTCCAGTAATGCAGGTAGGGCCAATAAGGATTTTCTGTAAACCAGTCTGCAGGATAGGGGTTCGTTTCAAGCTTACGATTTACATTAATTCCATGCGGCACTATATGATTGACGCCGTAAGAAGTAATTGAATTTACAGTCATTTTTATCATGGCAGGCGTTTGTTCCCAGCCTGCTACACCCATTATCTCGCTCATGAATGGGTGGTCTTCCAACTCAGCTACAGTTTGCACTTCTTTAAAGTCATGCACATCCTGCGATTTCATCAGCAGGCAATCCGTTCCGGGCATGGTAGCTGTTCTGGTAACCTGCATAAAATCGCCCATTGCCTGTGCCTGTAACAATAATGACTCTTCCCAAAGATTGGAGATATAATACATGTTGTGCTTTTTAAGCCATTCAACAATTGGTATAAAATAGCAAGTATTATATACATCAGAAATCACTTCAAACCAATCGCAACGGGCTTTTACATATAAGCCTGCATTATCTTTTTCTGACAGAAGCGGCAGCCATAATCTTATATCGCGGCCTTTCATTTCTTTGTAACGCTCTGCTAAATATTCAGACCATGCCATTTGCCAGCCATAGTCTCCTTCATTGTCAACAAATACGCCCGGAATGCTTTTGCCCATATCATTACCAAAATGCTTTGCATATTGTTCATGAACAATTGGAATGAATATTTTCATTAATTCAGGATCGAGGTAATTCACTTTTCCGCCATCAATGCCGGGATGATGTTTTTTAGTGTAAGTATAAACAATCCAATTACCGGCGGGAACAGTCCATTTAATGTTTTTCTCTTCGCCAATTAATAGCAAAGATGAAGCATCAATTTTTTGGTTGATCAACTTTGCTGCTACAGCAAAATCAACCGAGTCATATTCAACAGTTGAATTTGCTTTCACTTCAAATCTTTTAAAGTCGAGATATTTTGCTTCCAGCTCAGGATGTTGTTTTAAAATAAGCCCTGCAGCTTGCCCGCTTGGCCAATCATATTCATCACAATAACCCAGCGTAAAACCATTGTCTTTTGCTTTTTTTAATGCATTGCCAAAACTATTAAACCATGGTCTTTTAAGATATTGATCATAAGGCAGTGAAGGGTATTTTGGGTTTAACCTGTCCATGGAACTTCTTGGATGTGCATAGCCGGGGTTAAGCCGTTGTTTCATCATTTCTTCGGCCATGGATGCTGTAAAATTTTCATCTTTTATTGTATCATTCCAAAACCAAAAAGCATGTGGTGCATAAAAGATTGGAGGTTCGGTAAACATCTCCTCAATTTCTTTTTCGTCTTTATATTTTTTTTGCCATTCTGCCTGCCCTGCTGCATTTATGTTACAAACAAAAAAGACAGTCATAAAAATTATACTTATAACCAAAAATTTCATTTTTCTATTTGAGTACACTTTGTTATGTGTTTATTTTCTGTGATAAAATATAAAATAGTTTAAGCGCCTTGCTTGAAGTGAACACTTATTGGAGATTCAATTTCTTCTGCGGCAGGTTTTTATACCAGGATGAACATGGTTCCCGGGGGAGCTGCTGCTAAAGCTCTCCCCGGTTGTAAACCATGCTTATGAGACAATTTTTAACACAGGCACTTTGTTTTAAACGTTGCCTTATTTAAGAACATAAAGTTTATTAGTTGTAACCCGGGTTTTGTACCAATTGAGAATTCTTATTCATTTCATCTCTGGCTATTGGCATAAAGTAAGCTTTGTCATCCCATTTGCCGGTTGTAATTTCTACCGGCGTAACAGTTGGAATTGTATTGGTTGTATGATCCGGATTTAGTTTGTAGACCACATCAACCCCATGCATCGGATGATAAGCGTCCGGCCCAATCATCCACCTGCGCACATCAAAAAAACGCTGATTTTCATAAACCATTTCAACCCTTCTTTCATTCTGATAGCGTTTCTTTAATACATCTCCAGATTGGGTAACATAAGGCATTCCGGCCCTTTTACGTATCATGTTAATATACATGCGGGCTTCATCATCCTGTCCCAATCCAATACAGGCTTCTGCATAATTCAGGATGATTTCAGTATATCGGATGTATCGCCAGGTTAAATCAGCTGCATGATTTACATACATATCGGTTTTTCGATCAATAAACTTTAGCATGCAAGTGCCGGTATTGTTATAACCACCGCCGTACACTGCGCTGTTTCTGCTGTCCAATCCATATGCGTACGAAATTTTGTTCGCAGCTGCATCCCATTTCTCCCAGGTGCCAACCTGCAGAACACCCACAGGGTCAATACCCACCAGGTTTGCAGGTCGCGGCCTGAATACTGCGCCTTCATATAATATCGATGCATAGAAACGGGGATCCCTGTTTTTATACGGTTCTAAATTTTGCGCGGGATTTGTTCTTGAAAATGAAGTTCCGTCATTCATTTCATAGGCATCAACCAATTCGCTGGGCGCCCCATCTGTTTCAATACCGCCAAATCCATTTGGAAATACTACCCAGTAATCAGCGCCTTTATTTTGCGCTGCATTAAAGTAACGCACAAATATGTCTTCAGAACTTTGAGTTGAAGTAAAAAGGTCTTCATAATTCTGGGTTGCTTCTTCCTGAGATGCAGGCGCTGGCTTATACAAACTGTAAACACCAAGGTCCATTACAGCTTTAGCCGCGTCTTTAGCAGCCTGCCAGCGTTTGGTTCTTTCACCATCAGTATAAACAAGTAATTCAGGATTTGAAAAGCCGGAAAACTTTGTGGTGTTATGCAAATCACTTGCTGCGTATAACAACACTCTTGATTTAAGTGCTAAAGCAGCACCTTTGGTTACCCTTCCATCATTGTTGCCTGTATTTTGTAAAGGCAATAATAATGCTGCTGTATCGCATTGCTTAGAAATGAAATCAACGCATTCAGCATAAGTGTTTCTGGATATAGAAAAGCTGTCTGTAAGTTTATATGAATGCGTGATTAACGGAACGCCGCCAAAATAATTAATAAGCATATCATAATACCATGCCCTGAAAAAAGTTGCTTCCCCCTTCAACCTGTTTTTTAAAGTCACGCCATCTATTAAGGTGGGATCGTCCGGAAGCTTATCAATGTTTTCCAGGAAAATATTGCAGTCCCTGATTGCCCGGTATTTGCCATTCCAGTCACCCCAGCCGGCATTATCCGGCGTCATAAGCATGTTGCTCATATTGTAATCGTTGCCGCCATCGTAGCAACGTGCTTCATCCACACTTAGCGAAGTGAGCATAAAACTCCAGGGGTTTTGATTGTAAATATTATTGATATTGAGCTGAACAAGATTTGGGTCAGTCCAAACATCTGTTTCAGAGAATTGTGTTGAGGGCTTTGTATCAAGCACTTCTTTGTTACAGGAGCATAACAGGATTATGATATAGGCGATAAAAAACTTTTGAATAATTATATTGCTACGGTTCATATAAATTATTTAGAATGTTATTGATAATCCAAGATTGATAGTTTTATTGAGTGGATAAACTTCACTGTTTACCCAAATAGAACCAGGAGCTGTATCCGGAGATTCCGGATCAAAATCTTTCATCTTGGTGAAGGTTAAAAAGTTGAGGCCGCTTGCATATACTCTTAGTGATTGCATGCCTATTTTATGAAGCAGTTTAGAAGGAAGATAATAACCGAGTTCAAAAGTCTTCAATCTTAAATAATCACTGCTTCTAACAAAATAAGTGTTGTTTGGCAGTCCGTCTGTCATCCAGTATGCGCCGCCACGTTCCCATGCCCTAGGGTTTTCTGAACTTGGATGTTCCGGCGTCCACCGGTCTTTAACGAGGTTATACATGAAGTTGCCAACGCCGGGGCCGCCCGAAAAAGTGGTATAGGCTCTTTCAGCGCCTGCGGCACCCTGGAATAATATACTTACATACCAGTCTTTATATTGAGCCTGGATACTAAAGCCGCCGGTTAATGTTGGTATAGAAGTTTTATCGCTCCTCACCAAATCCAAACCATCTATTTTACCATCACCGTTTACATCTTTAAATCTAATGTCGCCGGGGCGTGCTCCATCCATGTGGGGGTAATCATCAACCGCTTTCTGATCAACAAATACGCCCATTGCCTGGTAGTACATTTGCGCATTCATTTGCTTACCGGTTGATCTTTGATAGTCTGGTATGCCAGGCGTTTCATCCCAAAACTTTATATGGTTATTTGCATAAGCTATGTTAGCTGACAACTGGTATTTAAAATCACTGCCGATACTGCTATTATAGCCAACCTGTACTTCAAAGCCTTTATTTACAACCTCACCAATGTTTTCCTGTGGTAAGCTTAACCCGGCAGAAGCTGGCACCGAAGCATTTCTATATGCAAGAATATTGGTGCGGAGATTATAAAAATAATCGGCGCTCATGTTCAGCTTGTTGTTTAGCAAAGCCGCATCAAAGCCGATGTTTGACTGGTTGGCTTTTTCCCAGGTAACGCCTTCATTGGGAATGCGTAAGGCACCAAGTGTTTGTTCGGAAATACTTTGATTAAATATATAACTTCCGTTATAGCCGTATGTTGTAAGATATTGATATGGCGCAATCCTGTCATTACCCGTTTGACCCCATGACCCCCTTATTTTAAATTCATTGATAAAAGAGATATTGTCTTTCCAAAAATTTTCATTCGATATTCTATAGCCTAACGAAACGCCCGGGAAAAAGCCAAACTGTTTACCATTTGGATCGAAAATGTAAGAGCCATCATATCGCCACACAAAATCAAACATGTATTTAGTATCATAAACATAGCTTGCTCTTCCAAAATAATCCAGCCTGCGGGCTTTACCTGAAGAGCCACCATTATCTTTTTGCGCATTGCCACCAAGATCCAGCTCGTCGAGAAGATCGCTTGAGTAATATCTTCTGTAAGCCCAAAATGTAGAATAATCGCCGGCAATATTTTCTGCACCAACAAGCAGCTTTATATCATGCTTATTAAAAACGCGGTCGTAATTGATAAGAGCGTTTACCGTAACGTTTTGATTGTCATTCTGGCTTTGGCGCAAGCTCGGGTCAGTATTTCCACTCTTAGCAGCTAAAAGAAGTGGCTGGCCATCAGCATCTAAAGAAACTTTATCCCAGGTGTACAGATACCAGGGTTTTCTAAATTGTTTGTAGTTGATAATTAGTTTATCAAATGCTGCATTGCCGGTAAATGATAGCCCTTTAACCCAGGGTATATTTACAACAAGCCTTACATTACTCTGTAAGGTATAATCCTTTTGTTTTGTATATCCTGTGGCATCGGTAACCAGCACTACGGGATTAGCTCCGTACTCAATAGCAGGCCCGGGCAAACCATTCGGCCATTTTGCAGGCCAGATAGGGAAAGCCCGGTTTAAAGCCCAAAATATATTTTGTGCCTGATCAGCGCTTCCGCCGTTTGGCCCGCCACCGGGATAGTTCCTTGTTTCCTGGCGGCCGGTAACATTAAAGCTCAGTTGAATATCGTTGGAGATCTTTGCATCAATATTGCTTTGAAAATTAGTTTGATAATAATTTACCGCTCCATCTTTATACATACCATCCTGGTAGTTTGAACCTAAAGCAATAAAATATTTTATTGTTTCTGAACCTCCCGAAACTGTTAAGCTTCCATAGCGCTGCGGAGCATTCTTTTTAATTGCTTCTTTAAACCAATCGGTATTTGGGTGACCCCATGGATCAGAACCATCTTTATATTTCTGAATGTCTTCATCTGAATAGGGTAAAGGATCGTTTGGATGATAAGCCTTGGAAATTTCGTTTTGTATGGTTGCATAAGTTGGTGCATCTACCATTTTAGGCAGAACAGTTGGCGTGTTCCAGCCTTGGTTTAAAGATAGCTGAACCGTTGGCTTACCAGTTGTACCGCGTTTGGTGGTAACAAGGATAACGCCGTTGGCAGCCTGTGCGCCATATATTGCTGCAGAAGCATCTTTTAATACGGTAACGGATTCTATCGTAGCGGGGTCTATCCGCTCCAGACTGCGGCCGGCAAAGCCATCCACCACTACAAGCGGGGAATTATCACCCAATGTATTTACACCTCTTATCCTCAAGGTTGAACCATCATTGCCCGGTTCTCCGGTACGCGTAATAACAACCAGGCCTGGCAACCTTCCGGCTAATGAATTTGATACATTGCCAGCCGGAGAAGTCGCTATTTGATCGCCTTTCGCGGTTACTATTGCGCCGGTTAATGTAGCTTTCTTTCGGGTACCATAGCCCACTACTACAACATCGTTTAAAGCTGCATCGGATGTGCTAAGAACTATTTTCAAATCCTGATCATCATTCTTAATAACCATTTGTTTTTCCTGATAACCAACTGATGAAAATATTAGAGTAGCACCTTCAACAGTATTGACTTGAAAGGCGCCCTTTTCATTCGTCATAGTTCCTCCAGTTGAACCCTTTACTGTAACGGAAACATTTGATAAGGCTACAGCACTATCTGAGCTTACTATTCCTTTTACCGTAATTTTCTTTTGGGCAAATAACCCGGTACTAAAAAATAAAAGTGCCAGTAAAAATGCAGGGCATTTCACCATAGACAGGCGGTTAGTTGTTTTTTGTAACATAAGCAATCGATTTAGTGCTTTTATAGTGAATAGATATTTGACTTGTATAAAAATTTTTACAAATAGTATTTTTTGACCTGCTAAAACGGTCAGCGCATAAC
>JAEWJV010000252.1 GCA_023386395.1 Bacteroidota bacterium | reverse complement strand
ATACTCACCTAATAAAAATCTTGTAACGGGCGAAACAAAAATTACCGCAACCATTAAAACTTTAATAAATCGCTGCGGGCATAAAAAAATGATCAATGGGAAAAACAAATAAAACTGCTCCTCAACTGAAAGGGACCATAAATGTGTAAAAAGCGGGTTGCCCTGCCACCCAGGCAATGATCGTGTGTAATTGAATGTATAAGTAAATAAATAAGATGCATATTCAGAATAATAGGAAGGAAAATGAAAGAGCAGGTATGCAAACGTTATAAACAGCAAATACCCAAAGTATAAAGGGAAAATACGCAGTGAACGCCTTATCCAGAACTTCTTAAATTTAAAGGAAAGTGTTGATTCAGTATTTTGTTTTTCCTTCCACAAAATACCAGTGATTAAAAAACCGGAAAGCACAAAAAACAATTGTACGCCAAGCCATCCAAAGTGCGTTATCTCGGCATGAAAACTCATAACCAGAATAATAGCAATAGCCCGTAAGCCATCCAAACTTTTAATATATCCTGAATTGTTATTCATTATAATACTCAACCGTTACATCTGCCGGCAATAAAGATTGATATGTTATTAAATTCCTAATCAAAGTCTTATCACTTCCGGGTTTAATAGCATAAAAAGAAACAGTAGCATCGCCACAAATAACATTGTTCTCAATTTGCCAGGTAGCCACTTTTTTCCATTTATGCAGTAAAGCGTCGTCAAACCAGCTATCATATACAATGGCAAATTCCACTTTATTCTTTTCCACAGTTTCATTTAAAAACGCCGGCGTGTCATGGCCATCTTTTTTTGCTTTCGCCACATCCATATTAGCCAGTCCCCAAAGGTCAATTATGGTTGACTGGTTAAAAAAGGAAACGGCACCAATATCGTTCACGGCTATTGTATCAGTATTATAAAACTTCTTTATAAAATCGCCCATTTGATATTGTTGTTCATAAATATTCTTACATGCCTGCGCCGCTTTGGAATAGGCTGCTGCGCTTCTTAATATCAAAGGAAAAAAAAGAAAGAAAAAGATGAATGCGAATACCGGTAAAAGCACTTTATTTTCTCGCCACCGTAATTGTTTTGTGTATTTAATCAGCAATATGGAAACGATAACCACCGCACACATAACCAGGTAAGCTTCATAACGATAGAACCAACCGGTTTTTGCAAAAGCCAGTTGCAGCACAGTGCATATAGTAATGAATAAAATAATTAAAGAATAAACAGATTTACCTTTCAACTGTTTCCTGAAAAGTAAATAAGCGCAAGGTAGAATCAATAGAAGCCTTTGTGTAGCCAATGCAGTAATACCCGTTTTGGCAAGCGTTAATTTTTCAATTAATATATTACTTACATAACCAGAGAAACCACTGTTTGATAATTCAACCGGGCTTGTTTTAAGCAAAACGGAATTAGGCAGGAAATAACTGCCTTTTAGCATTGAAATAAAACCAAAGACAACCAACGGCAATATGGAAACAAAGCCAAGCAAAAATGCCGGAATGACTTTCCTGTAATATAACAGTATGCAACAGGCAATGGCTATTATGAACAACCCTTCATATCGTATGGAACAAATAATCATCCCATATATAAACAAACTTTTGGGTATAGGCCTTTCCTTCGTTTTTGTCCATTCGGAAAAATTAAAGATAAAGAGGAAGGAGAAGAGGCATTGTATGGTATGTTCCATGCCGCTTATAATAAGTATGGGCAGCGGCGTAAAAAATATTACAAGTAATAAAATCAACAACTGCCATATAAATCCAATATCTTCTTTTTGCAACCTGCGCTGAATAACGAAGATTAAAGTAATTGCTGCAACAAGGTTTACAATAAAAGGAATTAAAGTATTTACAGAAAACAGTTTAAACAAAGCGCTTAATAACACTGTGTATAAAATGGAAGAAGACGCAGATTGAAATGTTTCCGGAGAAATGCCCCAGTTATTATACAGCGCCAGGTTTTTAGCTATTACCATATGAATATAGGTATCATCAAGAGGGTAAATAAGCTTACCACCCGTTAACCTTAAAACCTGCATTTCAATTAAGGCAAGCGGAAGGATTAATGCAATCAGCGCTATAATTAATACTGTGGTTTTTTGCCTGATACCTGATTTATTCTGTTGCACTATTAATCTATTTTAAGGCATCTTCCAGGCTCATTCCAATTAATCTTTCCAGTTCTACTTTTATCAGGTCCTGCTGAAGCTGCAGGTCAATGCCCTTTACAATCTCATCATTGTACTTTTTTGAAGCCTCATTATACAGTTCTAAAGTTGTAGTTCCTTCTTTAAACTTTTGTTCCGTTTGCATAAAACTTATCTGCTCATCATCAATAACCTGGTTTTGAATAATCAGCAATTTTTCATTTGCCTTATATTGTTTATAATCTTTCAGCACTTCAGCTTTTAACGATTTAGCCAATTCCTCTTGCTGCCCCTTGGCAATTGTTTGCGATTGTCTTGTTATTTTAATATCAGTTCCATTGCCCACAATCATACCTATTGGAATAGTTACACCGAAAAAATATTTTGGATATACATAAGCTGTAGTGCTGCTATTAGCCTTGTTTGCAAAAGATTGATCATTATAAGAGGTAGATAAACTCAATAAGTTAAGCCAGTTGCTTCTTTGCTTTTTTAACTGGTATTCCAGTATTTTATTCTGCGCTTCTGTTTGCTTATACTGCGGTTGTGCAAGGGCAAGCCGCACAAGTTTGTTTTCAATTGCAGTATCATCGGCAACTCCTCTGCCTAAGAGTTTTTGCATTGAAGCAGAATGCGAAATATTATCCTGCGGCACAGTATCAATAATGGCCTTCTGCAATGTGCCGGATGAAAGTTGATTATCTGAAGGGCCTTGTGCATAAGCGCCCACGAAGCTGCCGAAACAGATAACAAGCATTACAAATGCCGGGGCTGATTTAATCTTTGTCATTTTAATTTTGATTTTTAGTTTTTCACCAATGCGGCGTGCGCTGCACCGGTTTTAGGTATATTTAAGTTCTGGATTTTCTTTTGTATTAACCGAATCTTCTTCGCTCTTTCTAAAATCTTTCAGCTTAAGAGTTAAAGCAATTATTGGATAATATACCACGGTATCGGTAATCTGTCCAATGGCATCCTGTGCAAAATCGGCAATATAAAATGAAAACAAAAATGCACAGGAAGCCGCATATAAAACTTTAGCATCCGCATCATCCGTATCAAAATAGCCGCGAATACAATTTTTTAAAACAACAAAATACAAAACACAAATGAAGATCAGGCCAACCCATCCTGTTTCCAAAGCTTTTTTAAGATAACCGCTATCCGGAGGAAATCCTGCCAGGTAATGTGATGGATTAAAGCGCAAGCCACCAGCGCCGGTTGTACACAATCCACCTCCAATGGGATGGGAATAAATGTAAGGCTGAATAAAGGCCCTGTTCGTTTCCCTCACTTTATAAGAATCATCGCTGGTTCCGTTGAACGTAGTTCTGAAGCGGTTAACCGTAGCATTACCATAAAATGGGCCATACATTAAAGCAACAAAACCCAATGCAGCAAATACCGTAAATATCTGCGTGCTCTTTTTATTGATCGTTAGCAGCATAAACATTACCAATCCCGCCGCTGCCATTGCATTCGCAGTTCTTGTTCCTGAATATGCCATTCCTAAAAACATGAGTATAACACCTGCGAGTATAGTTAATTTAACAGGTAATCTTTTTTCATTCACGGCTATTATTAAATAGAAAATCCCGCAGGATGCCATCATGATGCCATAAGCTGTGGGATCGGACATAGTGGAGAATTTGCGAAAATCACCAGCAATAAAGATCAATCCAAAACGGTTATCATCTGCCATTGCCCATGCCCTTTCATAATCAAATAAACCATGCCATTGCTGAATGCAGCCATATAAGCCGGTGATTGTGCAAACAATAAATAAACCCGTTAAAAATTTCCGCACACTTTCATAACTGTCAAAGGCTTTGTAGGCGATGAAAAGAAAAACTAATGTGCCCAGTGATTTTCTGATGGTTTGGAACCACCCGTCGAACGAACGGGCGTAAGGATTGAACAGTTCAAT
>JAEWJV010000244.1 GCA_023386395.1 Bacteroidota bacterium | reverse complement strand
GGGCAACGCTCGACAGCAATGGAAAAATGGAAAAAGATGGCCTGCTTACACCTGATGGCTATGCAGTGAATACTACTTTTTCTGTAAACCAGCCGCATCCTTCAGGCGTAAAGGAAACCGATCTTATTCCCAATCAAACCAACCCTACTATCGGCGACCGGCTTTCGGACAAAAAGGTTTCGTGGGCGTGGTATTCCGGCGGCTGGGACGATGCTATGGCAGGCAAGGCAGACGGGTTATTTCAATATCACCATCAACCTTTTATTTATTTCGCAAAATATGCTGATGGCACCGCGGCTAAAAAGGAACATCTTAAAGATGAAAAAGAATTTTTGCAGGCTGCCAAAGACGGCACATTACCGGCTGTTTCTTTTGTAAAACCCCTGGGGGCAAATAATGAACATCCCGGCTATTCCAATATTATCAGGGGAGAAAAACATGCACTTGAACTAATTAATGCTGTTCTGAACGGCCCTAACGGCAAGGATGCAGTTGTTATATTAACGTATGATGAAAATGGCGGCTTCTGGGACCATGTGGCGCCGCCTGTAATTGATAAATGGGGACCGGGCAGCCGTATTCCCGCCATTATCATTTCGCCCTTTGCCAAAAAAGGATATGTTGATCACACGCAATATGAAACAGTAAGCATTTTAACCTTCATTGAAAAACGCTGGAACCTGAAGCCACTAAACAGCAGGGATGCAAATGCTAACCCGCTGCAGGGTGCATTTGATTTTGGAAACTGATGTTGAAGAAAAAATATTCAAGGGTAATCCTGGTATTGGCGCTTGTGGTAGCAATGTGTGAAGGATTGTTGTCTTTCGGGCCAAAAAATCAAACACCTGAAGAAAAAATCGCCAACACAGTTTGCCAGGATATAGATGCTTTCTCCCAATACATAAGCAATACGCTGCAACCGGCAATTCTTTCCAAATCCTCCAGCGACTGGCAGGCTTATTTTCTTGAAGCACGCAAACATTATAAAAAGATAGAATGGGCCGCAGAATATTTTACTTACTCCACGGCGCGGCTTATTAACGGCGCGCCCAAAACTGAAGCTGAGCTTGCAGGGCAAACGATCATGCAACCATCCGGCCTGCAGGTTATGGAAGAGCATATATTCCCAGTTCCGGATACTGCAGCCGCACCATTATTATTACAACAAACAGCAATCATACTCGAAAACCTGCAGTTGCTTAAAGCGTATTTTTCCAACATACCCATAGCTTCCTGGCAAATTTTTGATGCGGCTAAACTTGAAGTTTTTCGCATGGAAACGCTTGGCATCACCGGTTTTGACAATGCGCTTAGCCGCAACAGCATGGAAGAATGCACTGTAAGCCTGGCAGTGCTGAAAAAAGTTTTGACACAGTATGTTTCGCCAAATGATAGTATTCAAAACCTGCTTTATAAAAGCATTGTTTTTTTATCAACGAATAAAGACTTCAATAGTTTCAACAGGGCTGCATTCATTCGCAATTATGCTAATCCTTTAACCACAGCCATAGAAACTTTAAGAAGAAAATTAAACCTGGAAGGGTATCAATACAACCGGTTATTACGGCAGGATATTTTTACATTGTTTGATTCCAATGCTTTTAATGCAGACGCTTATTCGCCATTCATTAACCAGGAAAATAAAGCTGCTAAAATAAAGTTTGGCGAAGCTTTGTTTGCAGAAACGGCCTTTTCAGGTAATAATAAAGTTAGCTGCATTTCCTGCCATCACCCTGAAAATGCATTTGCAGAAAATATAGTGAAACATGCTGCCATAAAAGGTATTGGCAGCATTGACAGAAACACACCTTCACTAATTAATGCAGCATTGCAGCCGCAGCAGTTTTATGATCAGCGTGCGGAGACGCTCGAAAGCCAGGTGGCAGATGTGATGCACAATCCAAAAGAAATGAATGGCAATCTTAATGCAGCCTTAAAAAATATTATCGCTTCAGCAAAATATGAAACAATGTTTAGCCATGCCTTTCCTGAAAAGGAAAGCATTGATTCGGCATCGGTAATTGAAGCGCTGGCAGCATACATTCGCAGTCTCGTAAAATTCAATAGCCGTTTTGATGAATACATGCAGGGTAATGACGCTGCATTAACAAGCGAAGAAGTGCAGGGTTTTAATTTATTCATGGGCAAAGCACAGTGTGGCACCTGTCATTACATGACATTGTTCAGCGGTGTTTTTCCACCAAAATATATTACGCAGGATGCGGAAGTACTGGGCGTTCCGGCCAGCCCGAAGGAAAAAATAATTGATCCCGACAGAGGTTTATTCACCACACTACTACACTATAATTATTACGACAGCACACGCCTGCTGGAATTTGATCATGCTTTTAAAACGTCTTCTGTGAGAAACATTTCCCAAACAGCGCCGTATATGCACAACGGTGTTTATGAAACGCTGGAAGAGGTAATGGAGTTTTATAATAACGGCGGCGGTATGGGAGAAGGTCTGCAGGTAACTAATCAAAGTTTAAGTTCAGAAAAATTGAATCTTACACCTGCAGAAATAAAGGCGGTTGTTGCATTTATGAAATCGCTGGACAGCAGGTAAAGGTTTTGGAGCGTAGCCAATGAAATATATTGCTCTGCGCCTATCAGCATACATTATTCCCTTTGGCTTCTTATATTTGATTTGCTACTAAATAACCAAACATGAGAAATATAACCTTGCTGCTTCTGAGCGCCTTACTCTTTTCCTGTAAAAAAGAAATAAAAACAAGTGCCGTAACCAGTGCTGCCATAACAGATGCAAAAGCTGCCAATTCAGTTGAAGCTGTTTACTGGGATAGTGTTTTTACAAGATATGGTAATGGATGGACGGGCGGCGACGGCGCCATCTCCTACAAATTGCCTGATGGCCGTTCACTTTGGTTGTGGGGAGATTCTTTTCTTGATACGGTTTATGCCGACAGGCATCGCCCCGTTGTTGGATTTATTCATAACCAGGTTACAACAATGGATGCCGATGGCGGAAATTTTAAAACCTATTATGGCGGCACAAAAGAAAATCCAAAACCTTTTTTTGAGGCTAAAGGCGATAGCTTCTACTGGCCTGTTTATACAATTATGAACCCCAATAAAACCAAGCTCTATATATTTCTTGATAAAATCTATGCTTATGGTACCGGCTCCTTCGATTTTAAAGTAACGGGTGTAGATGTGGCCATTTTAAATTATCCCTCTTTATCCATACAACAAATTGTACCTTTTTCAAAAGACACGCTGGTAAACTGGGCCGGCGATGCTTATGAAAGCAGCGACGGTTTTGTTTATTTATATGGCGCCGAAAGCACGAAATACAATAAGTTTATTCA
>JAEWJV010000217.1 GCA_023386395.1 Bacteroidota bacterium | reverse complement strand
AACCTACCCTGTATGGTTTGCTGGCTGTGGCCGCATTTCTCTTAATACTTGCCTGCATTAACTTTATAAATCTTACAACCGCCAATGCGGCAAGCCGCGCAAAAGAAATCGGGATCCGTAAAACAATGGGCAGCTCAAAAAAGCAACTCGTCTTTCAGTTTTTAGGTGAAACATTTTTGCTTACTATAACAGCCGGTATTATTGCTTTTTGTTTGGCGCCCGTATTGCTGAATTTGTTTGCAGATTTCATACCACCCGGATTAAAATTCCAACCACTGCATCAGCCTGGTATCTTTTTGTTTTTATTGTTGCTGGCTGTTGTGGTAAGCTTTTTATCAGGCTTATACCCGGCATTTATTTTATCAGGTTATAAACCGGTACAGGTTTTAAAAAATCAATCTTTTTCATTCAGCAATGAAACAAGGCATACATGGATAAGAAAAGTATTAACGGTATCACAGTTTGTGATTGCACAGTTTTTTGTGATTGCTACTGTAATGGTAAGCCGGCAAATCAATTATTCATTGAATGCCGATATGGGGTTTAGAAAAGATGCGATTGTAAGCTTTGGTTTGCCACGGCAAGATACGGTTGCAAATCATCGCAGTGTTTTATTGAACGAAATAAAAGCCATTCCCGGTGTGCAAATGGCAAGCCGAGGTTTTCTTACGCCTGCTGATGAAGGCATGGCCTTTACCGATATTTCATATGCAGGAAATGATAACCAGGAAACGGTGCAGTTGCGGTGGGGTGACAGTAATTATTTGAAGTTATTCAATATAAAAATTCTTGCAGGCAGAAATGTTGAAGAGAGTGATACAATAAAAGAATTTCTGATAAATGAAACTTATGCAAAAGCATTAGGCTTTAACCGTCCGCAAGATGCGTTAGGCAAGCTGCTTGATTTTAATGGAAGAAGATTACCCGTTGTTGGTGTGATGCGTGATTTTAATGAGCAATCATTTCATTCAGAAGTTGGCCCGTTGGTATTTGCCAGCCTTAATTCAAGGAGCTATTTCTTTCATATTTTATTGCAGCCGCCGGCTGCAGGAACTTCCTGGTCAAACACCATTGCGCAAATTCAAAAATCATATCACCGATTATACCCTGAAGAGGACTTTAGCTATAAATTTTTAGATGATACTATCGCCAAATTTTATGAAACGGAACAGCGCACTGCAAGCTTGCTTAGCTGGGCTACAGGTTTATCAGTGCTCATCAGTTGTCTCGGTTTACTGGGGCTTGTGATGTACACCATCAACACACGAACAAAGGAAATCGGTATAAGAAAAATATTGGGCGCAACTGTTACCAATATCATTTCCATCTTATCAAAAGATTTTGTGCAACTGGTATTGATTGCTTTTGTAATAGCTACACCTGTTGCATGGTGGATAATGTATAAATGGCTTGAAGGGTTTGCATACAGAACAACCATGAGCTGGTGGATATTGGCTTTATGTGGCTTTGGCATGTTGGTAATTGCGCTTATAACCTTAAGCGTACAAACCATAAAGGCTGCAATAGCCAACCCTGTAAAGAGTTTGCGGGCAGAATGAAATAGACAAATGATCAATAATACGCTGGATATAAAGAGAATTCGATAGTTGAAATTAAAACCTGTTGCTTGTCGTCTATAGAGAAATAATCAAAATGAGTTTTTATGTTTAAAAGTTATTTCATTATCGCTTTGCGAACACTCTGGAAGAATAAAGTTTTTAGTGCTATTAATATAATGGGGCTTGCCATAGGCATCAGCGCCTCGCTGGTAATATACCTGCTGGTAAATTATCATTTTAACTTCGACAAATTTGAGAAGGATGGAGACCGTATTTACCGGGTTGTTTCCAATTTCCAGTTTTCAGGAGAAGATTATAAAAATTCAGGTGTGCCGGATCCCCTGGAAAGAACACTCCGCAAAGAAATTACAGGCCTGGATGCAGTTATGGCTTTCAGGAGAGGATTTGATGATGCCAGGTTTAGTATCCAAAAACCCGGCATAAAAGAGCCACAGGTTTTCAAGCACCAGAAAGATATTGTTTTTGCTGATGCTGATTATTTCGGTATGGTAAATTATAAATGGATTGCAGGCTCAGCTAAAACCTCACTCAACCATCCCTACCAGGTTGTACTTACTGAAAGTAATGCTGCGCTTTATTTTCCAGGGTTAACTGCTGCACAAATTATTGGGCAGGAAATACGGATAAATGATTCGGTAAGAACCACCGTTACAGGTGTTGTAAAAGACCTGGAACAAAATTCAGATTTTAGTTTTAAAACTTTTGTTGCTTACAGCACGCTGCAAAACACTTCCTTAAAACCGGATAGCTGGGATGAATGGGGAAATACAAACGGTGATCAGCAGGCTTATGTAAAACTTTCGCCGGGCGCAAATAAAGCTTTGGTTGAAAAGCAAATAACGCAACTGCTTAAGAAATATGAAAAGCGTGAGCCTGGTGATAACAGCAAACACTGGTTTAACCTGCAGCCGCTTAGCGATGTTCATTTCAACGCTGATTTTGGCGCCTATTCATTACCCGTTGCCAACAAACCAACTTTATACAGCCTCCTGGCAATTGCTGCTTTTATATTGCTGCTTGGCTGCATTAATTTTATTAATCTTACAACAGCCCATGCGGCACAAAGGGCGAAGGAAATTGGTATTCGTAAAACAATTGGCAGTTCAAGAAAACAACTCGTTATTCAATTACTCTCCGAAACCTTTTTGCTTACCCTGGCAGCAACATGCCTGTCTGTTGTATTAACGCCATTTATATTAAAGGCTTTTTCCGGGTTTATACCGGAAGGGTTACATTTTACTTTAACTCCAGGCATCATTATTTTCCTGCTGCTATTAACTGCCTGCGTTGCATTGTTATCGGGTTTTTATCCTGCAATAATATTATCATCCTACAAACCTGTATTGGTATTAAAAAACCAGGCATATTCCAGCACCGGTAAAACACGCACGGCATGGCTGCGCACATCATTAACCATATCGCAGTTTGTTATTGCGCAGATTTTTATAATGGCTACCCTTCTTGTAAGCAAGCAAATTCACTATTCGCTTAACAAGGATATGGGATTTAAGAAAGATGCGATTGTATATGTAAATACAAGTTTTTATGATACAGTGAACAGCCATAGGTATGTATTGATGGATAAATTAAAAGCCATTCCCGGAATCCAAATGGTAAGTCTTTGTACAAACCCTCCTTCATCCGGTTCTACATGGAGCAGTACAGTAAATTATAAAGACGTGAAAAAAGAAATACAGGCAACCGTACAACAGAAATATGGCGACAGCAATTATATACAGCTTTATAAATTAAAGTTGCTTGCAGGCAATAATATTCAAACAAGTGATACACTCAGGTCGGTGCTTATCAACGAAACTTATACACGCATTCTTGGTTTTCAAAAACCGGCACAGGCAATAGGTAAAATCCTTTACATGGATAATAAGGCTTTGCCAATTGCCGGCGTTGTGGCAGATTTCAACCAGCACTCGCTGCACGAAAATGTTAAACCATTGATGATAGGAAGCAGGGGCCCGGTTGAACGAAACATAAGCATAGCGCTGCAGCCGCAAAGCGAAACGGGCACTGTATGGAAAAATGCAATCAGTAAAATTGAAAAAGCATGGAAAGAAGTTTATCCTGAAAATGATTTTGAATATCATTTTTTAGATGAAGACATCGTAAAATATTACACGGCTGAGCAACATGTCTCCAGCCTGCTTTCCTGGGCAACCGGGCTTGCTGTTTTTATAAGCTGCCTTGGTTTACTGGGCCTTGTTATTTATACAACCACCCAGCGCACAAAGGAAATCGGCGTACGGAAAATACTGGGTGCTTCGATATCGCAGATTGTTGCCATGATTTCAAAAGATTTTATCAGGCTTGTTTTACTGGCCTTTGTAATTGCAACGCCGCTTGCCTGGGTAGGCATGCATAAATGGCTGGAAAACTTTGCCTACCGTACATCAATAAGCTGGTGGATATTTTTAGTGAGCGGTTGTGTAATGATTGCCTTTGCACTGATCACACTTGGTTTCCAAACAATCAAAGCAGCATTAGCCAACCCGGTGAAGAGTTTAAGAACGGAGTAAAAAAGCTAATAGCTAATAACTCAAACAAACAGACATGATAAAAAATTATTTCAAAATAGCGTGGCGAAATTTAAAAGCCAGTAAATTTTACAGTGTTATAAATGTAAGCGGGCTGGCTGTGGGTTTGGCAACGGGAATTATGCTGCTGCTCTGGGTGCAAAATGAATATAACTACGATACATTTAACCAGCAGTATAAAAATATCTACCAGTTAAATTCACACATTACTTTAGAAAGCAAATCACTTGCCTGGCAAGGAGCACCCGGACCATTAGCTATCATGTCAAAAAAGATTCCAGGTGTAATTTCTGTTTTAAGATTGGTAAGTGAGAATGAAAATCCAACGCTGTCTGATAAAGTGTTATCCAATATTGATCAGACAAAAGTATTTGACAACAATAATATTGTTTATGCAGAAAGTAATTTTCTAAACTTTTTCAACTACAAATTATTGCATGGTAACCGCAATGCATTTTTGCCAAATTCATATTCTGTTGCACTCACACAATCAACTGCCAAAAAATTATTTGGTACAGATGATGCCGTTGGTAAAATGGTGCAGTTTGATAAAAATAGTTTTACAGTAACCGCCGTTTTGCAAGACTTTCCCCGTAACTCTTCTCTGCAATACGATGCCATCTTCCCGGTAGATTATTATGCGCAGCAATTCACAGCTCAGGGCGGCAATCATGGATGGAAAACAATAGATGAAGATGTAAACGATTATAGTTTTAGAACATTTCTTCTTCTGGATCCGGAGGCCAATACTTCAACTATTGAAACAAAACTTACGGATCTATTTAATGCAATGAATAAAGGCCAGGCTCTAACAACCTTTCAATTACAAAACTTAGGAGACCTTCATCTTACGGGAATTGACGGCGATAATTCCGCATTACAGATGGTAAGAATAATGGCGCTTGTTGCCCTATTAATATTGATTATTGCGAGCATTAATTATGTAAACCTTTCTACGGCCCGGGCGCTTACAAGAATTAAAGAGATAAGTATAAAAAAAATCATTGGCGCAAAAAGAAGGCAGTTGTTTT
This sequence comes from Bacteroidota bacterium, assembly GCA_023386395.1. GTDB lineage: Bacteria > Bacteroidota > Bacteroidia > Chitinophagales > Chitinophagaceae > Parafilimonas. The sequence goes on along the minus strand of JAEWJV010000217.1, from coordinate 133 downwards.
TGCAATTCATCACTGAAACCGTATTGACATTCATGTTGGCTATTATCACCGCGATTGCTTTAATTGTTTTATTGAAGCCATTGTATGACAGCATTACAGGCGAACAATTAAATCTTTCCCTGTCCAACTATTC
>JAEWJV010000210.1 GCA_023386395.1 Bacteroidota bacterium | reverse complement strand
GAAATCGGGAACTGCAATTACAACTGCATCAATATCTTTCCTGCTGAGCAGTTCAGTAAAGTTGTAAAATTTATCGCAGGCTTTATACGTTTGTTTATTTGCTGACTTCGCGTAAAATTCATCGGCTTGTTTTGCAAAAGTTTCCACCTTTTGTTTATACACATCGCAGGCTGCAACAATTTTCGTTTCGCCTGTATTTAAAAAAGATTTTTGTAAGCTAAAAGCCTGGCGGCCTGCACCAATAAAACCTGTTGTTATCATATCACTCGGCGCTGTATAACCTTTTCCCAGCACGTATCTGGGCACAATAAAAAAAGAAGATAAAGCCGCTGTATTTGCAATGAATTTTCTTCTTGATAAAACTGGTTTCTTATTTTCTTTCATGATTTAAATATGGCTTAAGCACTCAATGCTTTGTTACAATAATCAATACATTTTTTTACTTCGGCAACTGTATCTGTTCCATTATATTCATATTCAATATTGCATGGAAGCGGCCAGTTATTATCTCTTATAAGATGCAGTACTTCTGTTAAGGGCACATCGCCTTCGCCGAAAGGGACACCGGGGCCCTGGTTCTTTTTACGATCTTTTAAATGAAGGCAAACAATTTTATCATGATATTTTTTAATAAAGTCAACGGCATCAAAATTAGCTGCCGTAAAATGACCGATATCAAGATTGATGCGGATAAAATCTGACAGCTCTTTCATACCACGCATAAAACTATCGGGGGTGGCAAACTGGTTCGGGTCTTCTACATGCGCATGGTTGTGCATGCCTACTTTTATCTTATACTTTTGAGCAAGCGGATCAATGCGCGGCATTTGATCTACTGTAGTAGATGTAGTGATGGTATCAGTACCTAATGCCTGTGCAATTTTAAAATTCTGCTCAAACATCTCATCAGAATTATTTTTATTGAAGGATGGATTATATGCCTGTATGGTTATGCCTGCATCATTTATTTTTTTGCGTACAATTTCTATTTTATCCATTGTAATGCCGGCATACCATTGCTTTAAACCTTCTGTGGCCTGCCTGCGTTCTTCAGGTGTTGCATCCCGCTTCCACATAAATTCTCTTGGCTGAACATGTCCCTGCCATAGCTCGCAGCTTTTCAAACCCAATTCATGCATAGCTTTAATAGCAGCATCTAAATCCCGGTCTCTGAAACTATACGTTTGAACGCCGATGATAACATTGCCTGCATGTAGCTTTTGCATATCTAAATGTTTAAATGCAGGAGCAATCATTAAACCGGCAACACCGCTTAATGACAGTTTGCCCCATTCCCTTCTTGTAATTTTCTTTGACAAGCTTTTTGTTTTAATCATGAAGTAAGCAATATAAAAAACATAATGTATTAATCACTCAATAGCCCGGGTTTTGCACAAGCTTTGTATTGTTCAGTTCCGGTAACGGTATAGGCAATAATTCATTTTTGCCGGTTTTAAAACCCAATGGCCCCAATACAGCTTCTGCCTTTCCGGTTCTTATAAGATCGTACCAGCGATGACCTTCTGTTGCCAGTTCAAGATAACGTTCATTATAAATATTATCCAGCGTTGCTGCAACGGGCACAAGCCCTACACGTGCACGAACAGCATTCAGCAGGGCAGCGGCCCTTGTTAAATCGCCGCCTGCATTTACCAATGCTTCAGCTTCCATTAAATAAGTGTCTGCCAATCTTATTTCGATATAATTCTGCGGATAATTTAAAGGCGCCGCCCCCGCGCCTGTGCTTTTAAATTCTGTAAGGGGTGCAAACTTTTTTACAAAATGCCCGGTATTCTGATAACCCGGCACATAAGTGGCCTCACCTAATTGCACAAGGCTATCAATATCACTTATGGTGGCTGAATATCTCGGGTCGCCATGCATATCGTTAAACAGCTTATCTGATATAGGACAGCCACCCCAGCCCGAATAATAAGTTGGGCCGTTATAACTTCTTGGGCCAACCATCTGGCAGGCTACCATTCCCTCTGCAATTGAAACATCACCCCATGTAGTGCCGCCCAATGTTGTATGTGATATTTCAAATACAGCTTCACTGCTGAATTTATTATCCACTTTAAAAATATCTGCATAGCTTGAAAGCAATTGATAACCATAAGCAGCATTTGCCTGCCCCGGCGTTCCATTTACTATGGCTAATTCACTTGCAGCTTCGGCCCATTTCTTTTCATATAAATATACCTTGCCCAGTAAAGCATGCGCTGCGCCTTTGGTTGCCCTGCCACCTTCCGTTATTCTGTCAACTATATCCGGCAATTCAGCCGCCGCAAGGGCATCCTTTAGGTCTTGTTCAATCTGAGTGTACACATCTTCAGCGCCGGCCTGGGTAACGTTATGTATTTCATCAGCAGCAAGCGGTTCCGTAAAAAGCGGAACATTTTTAAATAATCTTACCAGGTCAAAATAATAATGCGCTCTTAAAAACCTGCTTTCAGCTATATACCTGTTCTTCAGTTGGTCACTCAAACCGGGAACGCCTGCTTCTAATTTTGAAATAATAGTATTAACCCTTGAAATACCGGTAAAATTTTTATCCCAGAAACCAAGCTGCGGGCCGTTGGCAGCATCTATAGAATAACTGTCCATTGTATTTAGAAACGGAACATCTGAAGCGCTGCCACCACCACCGTAACATTCATCAGATGCAGCCACGAGTGTTGGAAAATTGGCATAGGAACTTCCTGCATCGCTTTCCCATCCAATAGGGTCGTACGCTG
>JAEWJV010000195.1 GCA_023386395.1 Bacteroidota bacterium | reverse complement strand
GCACAGCAGGTTGGTCTCACCATTCTTGCTACACTGAAACAAAACCTTGGATCGTTTAATAATATAAAACGCGTTATAAAAGTATTTGGCATGGTGGCAGCAACACCTGATTTTGAAAAGCATCCTTATGTTATTAATGGCTGCAGTGAATTGTTTGCCAATGTGTGGGGCAGCGATAAAGGAGTTGGCGTGCGCAGTGCTGTGGGTATGGGTTCCCTGCCCGGAAATATACCGGTTGAAATTGAAGCCGTATTTGAATTGGAAGAAGCTCAGTTTGCGATACATACTTCATAAAAGAAAATGCAGCACATATTTTACTTTCATGCGAAGCCGCCGTTGCATTTATTAACTAACGCTTGTTTAGTTAGCATGGATATAAATATCTCCAAAAAAAACTTAATTGTAGTAATTTAGCAGCCCTTTAAAGAGCAGGCTTTGCCGAGTAAAGATCGGAACGTACAAGGGAGTGACACAACTGAAGATGCCATTACTACTACAGCCGGCTACATAAAACAAACATCAAAAAAAATGCAAGCAACTGAAGCAAACATGAAAGAGGTTACACAGGCGGCATGGAATAAAAGGCCGCTGGTTATTTCAGGCCCGTGCAGCGCTGAAACAGAAGAACAGGTAATTGAAACGGCTGTTCGTTTACAAAAAACAGGAAAGGTTGATATGCTGCGTGCCGGTATATGGAAACCGCGTACCCGCCCCGGCAGTTTTGAAGGCGTGGGTACAAAGGGTTTGCCCTGGATGCAAAAAGCCAAACAACTTACAGGCTTGCCTGTAACCGTTGAGGTGGCAACCGGCAAACAGGTGGAAGATGCTTTGCATTTTGGTATTGATGTTTTATGGATAGGCGCCCGCACTACCGTTAACCCTTTCAGCGTACAGGAAGTGGCTGATGCTTTACGGGGAGTTGATGTACCGGTGCTTATTAAAAACCCTATTAATCCTGATCTTGAATTATGGATTGGCGCGGTTGAACGCGTGGCAAAAGCCGGTATTAAACAGATTGGGTTGATACATCGCGGCTTTAGCTCTTATGGTAATTCTGAATACCGCAATGCGCCTATGTGGCACCTGGCAATTGAAATGAAACGCCGCAATCCGGGTATGATGCTGATAAATGACCCTTCACATATTTGCGGGCGCAGGGATATTCTGCTGGATGTTGCTCAAAAAGCAATTGACCTCGATTATGATGGTTTAATTATCGAAAGCCATATTACGCCCGACCAGGCCTGGAGCGACGCCAAACAGCAGGTTACGCCTGAAGTGCTTGGTGAAATGCTAAACGCCATAAGCTGGAGGAAAGAAGATGGGGCCAGTGAAGAATTTCATGCACAAATGGAAAAGCTGCGCCAGCAGATAAATCATTTGGATGATGAATTGATGCAGGTTTTAAGCCAGCGTATGAAGGTATCTGAAAAAATCGGCCAGTATAAAAAAGATAATAATATCACCATTCTTCAAACTAACCGGTGGAATTCAATACTCGAAAGGGCATACGCACAGGGAGAAAAATTAGGCTTAAGCAAAGAATTTGTTACAAAATATTTTGATGCCGTTCACATGGAAAGCATCTCGCATCAAAATAAAATAATGAATGATGAATAAAGAGGCCATCTCATATTTTTGATAAAGGCGTAAAACAAATTGTAACACTTTACAGCTTTGCAAACCTTGCTTCTTTGCATGAAATGAATATTAAAAAGGTAAACTTCAATACATCTTCCACTACTTTCTATTTTGCGGCAGGCATTGCTCATTTAAAAGAGTTTGTTGATGTTCAACATGCTGTTATGCTTGTTGATGAACACGTTTTTAACCAGCATGTAAAGAAGTTCAAAGGCTGGAAAACAATCATATTAAAATCGGGTGAGCAGTTTAAAAAGCAATCAACTGTTGATGCTATCATAAAACAGTTGATTGAATTGGGTGCAGACCGCAAAACAACATTAATTGGCGTGGGTGGCGGTGTTGCCACAGATATGACCGGCTATGTTGCCAGTATTTATATGCGCGGAATAAAATTCGGTTTTATTCCTACCACTATTCTTGGAATGGTTGATGCGTCTATCGGCGGCAAAAACGGTATTGATGTTGGTGTGTATAAGAATATGGTTGGCACAATCAATCAGCCATCATTCATTTTACATGACCTTGTTTTCCTGAACACACTCCCTGAAATTGAATGGCAGAACGGTTTTGCGGAGATCATTAAACATGCCTGCATAAAAGATGCAGCTATGTTTAAAGAGCTGGAGGCAAACAGTTTGAAAAAATATCAATCTAAAAAAGCTTTACTGCGTGATCTTATTCAACGGAATGCTTTAATAAAAACAAATGTTGTTATTAAAGATGAATTTGAAACAGGCGACAGGAAGCTACTAAACTTTGGGCACACATTTGGCCATGCTATCGAAAATACCTACAAACTTTCGCATGGTTATGCCGTAGCTGTTGGGATGGTAATGGCCTGCATGATATCGGAAGCTTACGAGGATTTTAAAGATACCAACCGTGTGGTTGAACTGATAAAGCAATATGGGTTACCAGTACATCAATCCTATAATGCAAAAAAAGCGATTGATGTAATGAAAGCCGATAAGAAGAAAGTGAAAGATGTGATCAGTTATGTGCTGCTGCAAAAAATTGGTAAAGCTGTTGTAGAGCCAATAGCAATAAACGAAGTTGAAAATATAATAACACAACTGGAAGCTAAGTAGAATACATGAAGGCAATCATAAAAGGATATGGCTTTAATAACTTCCCTTCTGTAAAGGGAGGCAGCGTTCATGCGCCTGCATCAAAAAGTTCGATGCAACGTGCATGTGCGGCGGCGTTGGTGAGAAAAGGTGAAAGCATTATCCGCAATCCGGGCAAGAGCAATGATGATATTGCAGGATTGAATGTTATACAAACTTTAGGCGCTGAAGTAGAGAACCTTGAAGATGGAAGTTTGAAAATTATAAGTGATGGCATTGACCCCGTTTCATCTGTTGTAAATAATGGTGAAGCCGGTTTGGGTATTCGCATGTTTACACCAATTGTTGCCTTGAGTAAAAAAGAAATGTTGATTAACGGTGAAGGCAGTTTACTTACAAGGCCAATGGATTTTTTTGATGAAGTGATGCCTCAGTTAGGTGTACAGATTGCATCCAATGAAGGTAGGCTTCCGATAAAAATTCAGGGACCTTTGCAACCAAAAGATATTACAATAGATGGTTCGTTGAGCTCACAATTCTTAACGGGTTTATTGCTGGCCTATGCTGCAACAGACGCAAAGAATGTAACTATTAATGTTACCAATCTTAAAAGCAAACCCTATGTTGACCTTACTTTGAGCGTAATGGAATCCTTTTTATTAAAAGTTCCTGAAAACCGCAACTACGAAGCATTTTATTTTGAGGAAACGCCTGATACGGAAAGCGGCGATTTTGTTGATTACACGGTTGAAGGCGACTGGAGTGGTGGTGCATTTTTATTGGTGTTCGGTGCTATTGCAGGCAGTGTAAAAGTTGCAGGATTGGATATTGCATCAACACAGGCCGACAAAAAAATACTGGAAG
>JAEWJV010000169.1 GCA_023386395.1 Bacteroidota bacterium | reverse complement strand
AGCCCTTGCAATACCAACACGCTTTTTCATACCGCCACTTATCTCAGCAGGAAATTTTTTATTGGAGCCCTGCAGCTCCACTTTTTCCAGCACTTCATCCACGCGCTTTCTTTTATCGCGGTAACTTAAGTTTGAAAACATATCAAGCGTAAAAATAATATTCTGCTCCACTGTCATGGAATCAAACAAAGCAGAGCCCTGAAACAACATGCCGATCTGCTGGCGCAATTCTGTTCTCTCTTCACGGTCCATTTCAAGCATATTCTTGCCATCGTATAAAATCTCTCCTCTATCAGGCCTGAACAATCCAACAATACATTTGGTAAAAACCGTTTTGCCGCTTCCGCTCGAGCCGATAATAAGGTTGCATTTGCCTGTATCCAGCACACCGCTTATGTCTTCAAGAATAACCTTATCGCCAAAGCTCTTTCTTATATTTTTTACTTCAATCATATTTATAAGTTTCGGGTTGCTGGTTACAGGTTATCATATCATGTTAATCGTAACAGCAACAGTTATAAAACTTCAACCTGGTTGCGCAACAGGTCTTCAAATTCATCACGTTTTCTTATCAGTTGCGGTTTGCCGTTTTTAAATAATACTTCTGCAGGTTTCAATCTCGAATTAAAGTTACTGCTCATTTCAAAGCCGTAAGCGCCTGCATTGTAAAAAACAAGATAGTCGCCTTCGCGTACTTCATTCAATTTCCTGTCCCAGGCAAACGTATCGGTCTCGCAAATATTTCCAACCACGGTATAAATACGTTCCGCTCCTTTAGGATTAGATAAATTTTCTATGCGGTGATAAGCTTCATAAAACATAGGCCTTATCAAATGATTGAACCCGCTGTTTACCCCTGCAAAAACCGTGGCAGTTGTTGTTTTTACAACATTTGCCTTCACTATAAAATAACCTGCTTCGCTTACGAGAAACTTACCGGGTTCAAACCATATTTCAAGTTTACGGTTATTTTCTTTTTCAAATTTTGTAAAAGCCTGCGCTAATTTTTTGCCAAGATCATGCACATCTGTTCTCACATCATCATCATAATAAGGCACTTTAAAACCGCTGCCTAAATCAATTACTTCAATCTGTGGAAACTGGCGCGCCATTTCAAACATAATTTCAAGACCCGCAATAAATACATTGGTATCTTTTATTTCGCTGCCCGTATGCATATGCAAACCCTGCACATTTAATCCTGTTGATTTAATAATGCGTTCAATATGCCTTACCTGGTGAATGGAAATGCCAAACTTGCTGTCAACATGCCCGGTTGAAATTTTAAAGTTACCGCCCGCCATTATATGCGGGTTCAGGCGTATAAAAACAGGGTAGGAGCTTCCGTATTTATTGCCAAAGCGCTCCAGCATGGAAATATTATCAATATTGATATGCACGTTTAACAACTTGCCTGCTTCTATTTCTTCAAAGTCAACACAATTGGGCGTAAACAAAATCCTGTCAGGAGTAAAACCAGCTTTTAAGCCAAGCTTTACTTCATTAATGCTAACACAATCCAGGCCTGCGCCAAACTTGTTTATTAACTTAAGAATATTGATATTAGTTAATGATTTACATGCATAAAAAAACTTAGCATTACATTCCTTAAATGCTTTGTTTAACTCGTGCAGTTGCTCTTCAATTTTCTCTGCGTGATAAACGTACAGCGGCGTTCCAAATTCTTCCGCTGCTTCAATCAGTTGTTTTCTGCTCAAACTCTGGCTCATGTATAAAAAAAATTATTTTGCGAATGTAAGCGATGTACAGATTTAAAAATGTTAGTTCTTTTTGAATAAAGCGGCAAACATAGTGTCGGCTTTTTTAGCATAACCTTTTATCAGTTCCATTTTTATTAATTCCAGTTTCAATTTCTGCTGAATAAAATCAGCAATTGCTTCATTTTCTTTTTCAAAGACGGAACAGGTTATGTAAAGAAAGAATCCATTAATTTTTAAATATTCAACAGCATTGCTTACAATCTTTTGCTGGCGTGTAGCATATTCTTCAATTTTTATTGCATCAAAAAAATATAATTGTTCCGGCGTTCTGCTCCAGGTGCCGCTTCCGGTGCAGGGCGCATCGCAGATAATGAGATCGTAAGAGGAATTGGGAATTTGGAATTTGGAATTGGAAAAAGATGATTGGTTGAAAAGTTGATTGGTTGAAGAATGTGGAGTTGGGAATTTGGAATCGGGAATGGGGAGTTTTCGATTGGCAGCATCGTACACAAAAGTTTTATATTTTTTAATGCCTGCTTTTGCAAAACGTTGCTTAAGGTTTTGAATGATGGATGGACGGATATCAGAAGCAGTTAATTCAATACTCTTTAATACATCATAAGCCAGGATTGATTTACCACCACTGCCCGCGCAGCAATCCCAAACCGTTATACGATTTTGAAATTCTTCTTTGCCGGTAGCTGATAGCTGGAGACTGAAAGTTTCTTCAACCTTTTTAAAAAAGCTTTTCACTTGTTGTGAAGCATAATCCTGTATCACGGCTTCCTTATCAATATCTATAACTAAGTTGATGTTGGTGGAAGGAGGGAGGCTGATGCAGTTTTCTTCTATAATGCTGTATTGAATGTTATGTGATTGCAGTTTGTTTATAACCGCATCATTAAAACCGGGTCTTATTCTTAAGAAAACATCTGGTTGTATAAAGAAGGCCCTGGCAAATGCATCATTATCCAAAAATTTGCTCGTTGTATTGTAAAACGGAAAAATATCGGGTGGGGAAAAAGAATATTTCGACTGAACAAACGCCAGCCGATTTTCTAAATTAGTATGATTATTCAGCCATTCATCTTCATATAAAAACTTCCATTCTTCAATATCATCATTACAAATAAAAATGGAAAGCCTTAATCTTTCTTCTGCCGAAATATTTGTAAAAGCATTTCCCAGCCTGTAAAAATTATAGCAGGTGTGTGTTATAATTTTCCTGTCTCTGGAACCATGTTTTTTATGCTGTGAAAAATATTGTTTTAAGAAATGATGCAACGGCACAGCGCCATCGTATAACTGTATAATTTTTATAGCTGAATTAAAATACGATTGAAAACGCATAGCATTATTCAAAGAAGATTTTTACACGCTCATACATTAATTTATTGCTGGGCAAAGTGTTTAAGGTTGTTCCGCCGGAAAAACGTTTCAGCCCAAACAAGCCGGCGAGATTACCTTTATTAATAGCAAGTTCAAGATAGCCCGCAGAATTAAACCAGGCAAGCCTTTCACCCTGTTCAACAGAAGCATAATTTTCACTGATGTTCACTATACCGCCATCGTTGCGTGCAGGCAAAACGATCCTGAATTTTCTTCCCTTTCGGTGTTCTTCAAATTCCTTTTTTGTAAGATTGATGACTACATTCTCAAACTGGTCTATGAATATTATCTGGCTGTCAATCCAGTCGGGGCCGGCTGTTGAACGAAATGGATATTTTTCTTCAATGGCTGTAACCGCATCGCCTATTGCCTGTAACGATGAACCATTTTCTATTGCATTTAATGCTTTGGCAAAAGCTTCGGTGCAGCTTAATACGCCTAAGGCATTTGATATTTTAACGGAAACAATTTCGGCAGGTTTTTCACCGGCGATCATTGTTAAGATACCATTATCGGGACAAACAATAAACTGGTTGTTATGTTTTGCAAGCAATAAATGATCCGGCGCTTTTTCAAATAAATTTATAATTACAAAATGAAAAGCGCCTGCGGGATAAAATGAAAAAGCATTAGTGCAAACATAAGCGGCATGCAAATAATTATTGGCTACAAGCTGGTGCGTAATATCTATAATAGAAGCCGAAGGAACAGCTTTTATAAGCTGCCCTTTAATAGCACCAACAACATAATCGCTTTGACCTATATCAGTAGATAATGTAATTACAGGCATGAATTGTAAATAACAGGCATTCGCTTTATTTAACCAAAACTCCTTTATTAAAAAAGAATTTATGCACTAATTTATCTGCAAGCTCAGGCATAAAACGGGTTAGAAAAATTGTTTGTTTTCCCTGTCCTGACAGAACCAGGGTGCGTTTTCTTTTTTCAATGGCTTTTAAAATATGTTCAGCCACTTCTTCAGCGCTCATAAGGCTTTCTTCATCCAGCGGTGTTTCGCCCTGCGGCTGGGAATTTTTATTTAAAGCAACATTGCGGATATTCGATTTTGTAAAACCCGGGCAGGCCCACATTACGTTTACACCACTATCCAGTAATTCTGTTCTTAACGCTTCCATCCATCCCTGCAATGCAAATTTTGATGCAGAATAACCGCTTCTTCCCGGCAAACCCCTGTAACCGGCAATAGAAGAAATAGCCGCAACAGTGCCTTTGTTTTTAAGTATATAAGGCAGAGCATATTTGGTGCAATAAACAGCGCCCCAG
>JAEWJV010000100.1 GCA_023386395.1 Bacteroidota bacterium | reverse complement strand
CATTATAAATTAACTGCAGCAGTTGAAACTCCCGCTCACTTACAGGCGAGGGTAAAAATTTATTAATTGTTGACAGTTTTAATTCCGGAAAATTACGCCTGCTCTTTTGTGCAAAATTGTGCAGGGCAATTTCAATTGAACTGTATAACCCTGCTTCTGTAAAAGGTTTTACAATATAGCCTGCAGGCTCTGTTACCTTTGCATTGGCAAGTGTTTTTTTATCGGAATAAGAAGTAAGAAAAAGAAATGGGATCTGATAATTGCCCGCAATGGTTTCAGCTATTTCGATGCCTTCCATTTTACCATTGAGATTTATATCAAGTATGGCAACATCGGGCAGATTATTCTTTAATTCAGCAAGCGCATCTTCCCTGTTATAAACAATTGCTGAAACGATATAATCATTCCTTCGCAGCGCACCGGCAATATCTTCAGCCACTATTGGCTCGTCTTCCACAATTAATATACTTATCTCGTTCATGTTTGTGCAAGCTTGTAATTTTTTATTTCAATATCCACCTTGGTGCCATCTTCAGCATAAATATTCATTTTCCCTTTCAGCTTTTGCAGAAAAGCATTTATCATTTTATATCCAAACCCATATTCATCTTTTGGTTTTTGCTGAATGCCTGTACCGTTGTCATAAACGCCAAGCTTCAGCAGGTTGTCTTCTTCTTTTAATATAATTTTTATAGCGCCATCTCTTCCGTCATTAAAGGCATATTTCAAACTGTTGGTAATTAGTTCATTTAATATTAATCCCAGTGGTACCACAACATCCACATCAAGATTCATCGGCTGCAATTCTTTAATCAGCTTTACTTTATTATGTTGAATATTGTAGGAATGAAAAAGATTGTCGCAAAGCTTGCCGATGTAATCCTGAATATCTATGCCGGTTAAATTATTTTCCTGGTAAAGGTTCTGGTGTATGAGCGACATGCTCTGCACGCGATTGCGGCTTTCTTTCACAGCCTGCAGCGCATGTTCATCCGCTATATAATCCGACTGCAGGTTTAACAGGCTCGACACTATCTGCAAATTATTTTTTACGCGGTGATGTATCTCCCTCAATAAAATCTCCTTCTCCTGCAATGATTTTTCAACCAGTTCGTTTTGTGCAGCCAACTGTTCTTTTTTCTTTTTGTTTGATGCAAAAGCAATCCATGCAAGCACTGCCAGCGCAAGCATTAAAACAGAAGCCAGTATAAAATAATTTCTTTCTTTTTTATTGTGTACGGCTTCTGCGGCAGCCAGTGCATTCTGCGTATTCAGCTTGTTAATCTGTTTTTCTTTTTCTGCCGTTTCATACACAGCAGCCATTTCATTCAGTTGCCTCAGGTTTTCTTCATTCAGTAAATCATTGCGAAGCGCTGCCGCAGAATCTGCATAGCTGAATGCCAGGGTATAGTTTGTTAGCATACGGTTACATCTGGAAAGCTTGCGGTAAAAAACTTCCATTCTTTCTTTACGCTGGTTTTTTTTTGATGTTTCCAGTCCTTTTAAAAAATAATTCTCTGCTGCTGCATAATTTTCACGTGAAGAAAAAATATCGCCTAACCCTTCATAAGCTGTTATCAGCACATCTCTGTCATTGTGCATCAAAGCTTTTTTCTCAACATCATAAAATACAGCTTCTGCTTCATCCAGCCGATGCTGACCCACCAATGCGGCGCCCATATTTACCTGCGAACCGTAAATATCTTTTTCTGCGTGAATTTTTTTTGCAAGCTGCATGGCGCGGTAGGCATAATAATACGTGCTGTCGAATTTGTCCTCACTGTTATAAGCACTGCTGATGTTTATCAATGTGTTTAGTATACCCTGCTCGTCATGCAGTTCCTGTTTTATGGCAAGTGATTGCCTGTAATAATGAATAGCATTGGTATAATCTTTTTTGGAGCGGTATAATATACCGATATTATTCAGTGATCTTGCAACATAGCTTTTATTCCCCGTTTCCTGACGCAGCTTTAATGCAGCAAGATGATTGCGCAGCGAAAGCTCATAGTTGCCTCTTACATAGTAAGCAAGCGCTATATCGCTGATAACATTGGAGAGATGTTCTTTATTGTTGAGCGATGTATATAGAAATGCAGCATTGTTCAAAAAATACAGGCAACTGTCAAGGTTTCCAATGTAATCATAACAAACGCCAATTGTGTGCGAAGACCTGGCAATAAGCTTTGCGTTTTTTATTTTTTGAGCGATGGATAAAGCTGTTACTGCATACAACAGAGCTGTATTGGGCTTATCTTCAATATATAAATTACTAAGAGCAATATTTACATTTATACGTACGGTATCCTGCTTAGAAGATTGCAACAGCAGGTTCAGTGAATCTGCTGTTGCATCCTGTGCATACAAATGAGCTACTGTAATACAGGCAATCAATATGTATATAAGCGTCTTCACAATAGCTGGTTAGATGTTTATTATAGAAGCCGGCAGCAATACAAATATTGGAATGTAACGATGATCAGAAGTTATCCTTACGGGTAATTTATCTGAGTTCTTTATTGTTTCTTTCGGTGTTTGGTCTGTATGCGCTTAAATGGCTGCGGCCTATGGTTGAAAAGGTAGAATAATTTACTGACAGACAGGGGGGTAAATTTTTAACAGCATTTCAATAATACAAAAAGAGGCTGCTGTAAAGCGGCCTCTTTTTGTATTAATCAATATAAAAATACATATTAACTGCATCCTAAGCTATTACCACAGTTTAAGCATTTATAGCAGGTACCGCTTCTTACCGTAATGTGGCCGCAAACATTGCAGGAAGGCGCATCGCTCTGCATATTTTTAGCAGCTGCATTAGCGGCATCCATTGAAGTTGCTGCATGCACGCCGGCAATTGTTTTCTGCGCTTTATGTATATGCGCAGAAGGTGCAGGCACTGACTTTACATGCAGGTTGCTTAAGGATGGTTTGCCAATAATTTCTGCATCATCCTCCTCGCCAAGATTTGTTAATTCAGGACTGTCCAATACGTGTACAAGATCGGTCCTGTCAAGGTATTCATACGCCAGGCACCTGAACACAAAGTCAACCAAAGAAGTTGTGGTTTTAATATTCGGATGATCTACCATGCCGGCAGGCTCAAATTTGGTAAATACAAATTTTTCAACAAACTCATCCAATGGAACGCCATATTGCAAACCTACAGAAACGGCTATGGCAAAGCAGTTCATGAGGCTGCGTAATGTGGAGCCTTCTTTGGCAAGGTCAATAAATATTTCACCTAATGTACCATCATTATATTCGCCGGTGCGCAGGAATAATACCTGGCCATTTATTTTGGCTTTTTGTGTAAAGCCGCGGCGTTTTGCCGGTAAGGTCTTTCTTTCCACAATTTTTGATAATTGTCTTTTTAAAGAAGTATCCTCACTGGCCTGCATGCGCTTATGCACTTCTTCCAGTAATTCTTCAGCGCTTAGGGTGGAAAGATCAACCAGTTTGGGATCCATTGTCAATGATCCATTGTCCGCAGAAGATTTTTGTTCTGTGGTTTGTTGACTATCATCTGTCGTGTTTTTGTTTTTATCAGATTTT
>JAEWJV010000090.1 GCA_023386395.1 Bacteroidota bacterium | reverse complement strand
CCCCATTATTTCAATTAATATAACGCACCTTGAACAATATCCTTTTATTAACAAGGCGTACGGTATCCAGTTTGTTTCAAATGAAGATTTCCGCCCTACAGGTAATCGCTTTTCGCAAGATGGCATTGATATACTCCACCATTGTTATGAACATAATATTATTGTTGATATAAAACATCAAAGCCTTGCCACACGCCGCATGCTGATTGAAGATTTACGCAAAAGAGATGACTTTAAAAATATCCTACAGCCATTGGTGTGCACACATGCAGGCTTTGCCGGTATTTCTTATGCCGACATCCCGGATTATATAACAATTGAACCTGTTGCAGGAAAAAATTACAGCCGTATAAACTGGGGCAAACCAAAGAAATATGGCATGCTTGATTTTATGCTGGCCTTTAACCCCAGCAGTATTAATTTATACGATGAAGATATACTGGCTGTTATTTATTCGGGCGGCATGATAGGCCTTAACCTGGACAAAAGGATTTTGGGTTATGCAGAAGCCAATACAAACAATGCATCTTATGAAATAATAAGTGAAGAAGAAGAGTATATATCCAATGCAGAAAAAGATGTTTATTTAACGAAGCCTGTAATTGGCAGCAAAATGAATAACAGCTATTGCATAAGCACACAGGAAGTAGTGGATGGCGGTATTGTGAATCCAAAGCTTGGCTTTTATCATCTTTGCCATTTTATGCAGCATGTGCTGCATTTTATAAAGCTTGCACAGCAAACGCCAGATGTAAATAAAGCACTTACACAAATTTGCATAGGTTCAGATTTTGATGGCATTATTAACCCAGTTTGGTGCTGCCCGTCTATGAACTTCCTGGATAAGTTTAAGAAACAGTTCATTGATAATTTCAAAGCTTTTGCCAAAGCCAATAAACGCGAAGTGCAGTTGCCCAAAAAATTTGATGTTAAACAATTTGCAGAACAGCTTTTCTTTGAAAACGGGAAGAACTTTGTATTAAACAGGTTAAAAATTATACACGGCAAATAATAAGTTACAGGATGTTTATTTCAGCCATACCGGTTTAAGTTTTATTATCTTTTTATAAACAGGGCAATCTTCTGTATGGGCACCCGGCAAATAGCCGGCGCTCATTAAAAATTCGTTTACAATTTCACCACCGGTAAACCTGAAATGCTTTTTAAAAAGCTTCACCCATTCTTCTTTTGTTAACGGATGATTTTTATCAAGCCATTTTTTAAACGACCCGTGCTCTTTTTGTATCTCCAGTATTTTTTTGGCATTTTCAATAGCCGCATTAATTTTTAAACGGTTGCGAATAATGCCTGCATCATTCAGCAAAGCATCTATTTTCTTTTGATTATATTTTGCAACTTTCTTTACATTGAAATTATCATAAGCTTTAAAGAAGTTATCTTTTTTGTTCAGTATGGTTGTCCAGCTTAAGCCGGCCTGGTTAATTTCAAGCACGAGGCGGGCAAATAATTCATCATCATCTGTAAGCGGAAAGCCATATTCTTTATCGTGGTAATACTTGTGAACATTATCGTTATTTAACCCGGCAACATAACTGCAATAGCTCATAAAAATTGTATTATAGAAAAATAAAAATACTGGTTTAGAGTTATTGTTTGGCATGATATTGTGAACATATTTACAAACGATGATTCTCTATAATCTGTTATTCTTTACTAACGTGAAGAATAGAAATTAAAAGAAATAAGCGTTGAAAGAGGTGTACTTCAATTGAGGTACAACTTTTATTTTTATGCGCTTTATTTTTTTATGTCCTTATAAACCTTATGCATACTTCATCTCCTGGTATATGCTATTGAATTTACAATTTGGTAATATACCAAAGCATATCAAATCATAGTTTCGCACCGCTTAAACAAAGCGCATAAAGGAGCAAATTACACAGCAATGCAAGCATTCCGTTCACGGTTATAAAGCAATCATATTCAAGACAAAAAAATTTGTAAGCATCAGCTTAGACTTGTAGCTTGCTTATCCTTTTCTGGAAAAGAACCTTTTGTCTGTACCTGCTTGTTTTATCCAAATTTAAAGGCCGCTAAAGGCGGACATGTATTGTATTGCCCAAAAATCAAATGAACCATTATGATGAAAAACTTACATGCTATTTGTGCATTTGTAATATGCCTGCTGGCAATTACAAACCCGATAAATGCACAACAAACCAGCGCTGCAGTTGCAGGCGTTGTTCAAAATGAAAACGGCAGTCCGGTCTCAGGTGCCGCGGTTACTGTAAAGAATGCAAGTACAGGCTTTTCTACCGGTCTTATAACAGACAGCCTCGGACATTATGAATTTAAAAGCCTGCCCGCCGGCGGGCCTTATACTTTCAGCTTTTCTTATGTTGGTTATACCACCAAAACAGTGAATAATTATCAGCTTAATGCAGGCCAGTCAGTTACTATTGATGCACAGTTAACTGATCAATCTTCATCGCAGTTGAACGATGTGGTGGTGGTAGGTTATGGTACGCAAAAGAAAGAGAATTTAACCGGCGCCGTAGCACAAACCTCCGGTGAAGTATTAAAGAACCGTTCTTTATCAAACATTACACAAGGCCTGCAGGGCGTGGTGCCTAATCTTAATCTTATACCGCCAGATGGTAAACCTTACTCATCGGCAGCTTACAATATCCGCGGTAACACGTCAATAGGCCAGGGTGGTAATGCTTTGGTATTGATTGATGGCGTGCAGGGCGATCCAAGTTTGCTTAATCCAAACGATATTGCTTCCGTGAGCGTATTGAAAGATGCATCATCGGCTGCTATTTATGGTGCACGCGCCGCTTATGGCGTTGTATTAATTACAACAAAAACACCTTCAAAAGAAAAGGTAAGCGTTACCTATTCTTCCAATTATTCATTAAAAAGGCCAACCACCGTTCCGGATATTGTTTCAAACGGTTATCAATATGCACTGATGTTTGATTCTTCCTGGAGCGCATGGAATGATTATTCCCAAACGCCGCAAAACATCAATAAAACACAGCCATATTCCCAGGGCTATATTGAAGAATATGCCAAAAGAAATGCAGATCCTTCCTTACCAAAAGTAGAAGTTGGGCCCGAGGGTAATTATGTATATTATGGCAACACAGACTGGTATGATCTGTTATACAAAGACAACACGTTTGCAATGGACCAGAATGTTTCTGTTTCGGGCAGCAGTGAAAAAACCAGCTTTTATATAACGGGCCGTTATTATAACCAGGATGGCATTTTCAATTATAACCCCGATGATTATGATATGTACAATTTCACCGCAAAGGGCTCAGTACAATTAACACCCTGGCTGCAGGTTACAAATACCACCATGTATAACAGGCGCAAGTATCATAACCCTTTAAACGTAGGTGAAGGTGGCGGTATATGGCGCAACCTTGCTGATGAAGGCCATCCCTCCTCCATGTTATTCAATCCAGACGGAACACTTACCTTCTCTGCAGCTTATACCGTAGGCGATTTTGTATATGGAAAGAATGGTATTGATTTGTTAGATGAGTTCTTTAAAAACACAACAGGTTTTGTAGCCAAAGTTGCCGGTAATCATTTACGGATTAAAGGCGATTTTACTTTTCAAAAGAACAATACCGATCAAACAAGAAAAAGAGTACCTGTTCCGTACAGCAATGCACCGGGTGTAATAAATTACGTTGGCACAACAACAAATGATATTACCAAAACCATAGGCAACACCGATTACAATGCAGCCAATCTTTATGCTGAATACGAAAACACTTTTAACGATCATTACTTGAAAGGATTGATAGGATATAACTATGAACAATCTGTATATAACAGTACAGTAACACAAAGAAACGGGCTGATTTTTCCTGATGCCAATAACCTTAACCTGGCTTTAGGCCAAAGCATCAATACAGGTGCGGCTTATGAAAAATGGGCCATACTGGGCGGTTTCTTCCGGGTGAACTATTCTTATAAAGACAGGTACCTGGTTGAAGTAAATGGCCGTTATGATGGTTCGTCAAAATTCCCGTCAAACCAGCGCTATGCATTCTTTCCTTCCATATCTGCCGGGTGGCGCGTATCAAAAGAATCTTTCTGGCATGTATCGCCAAAGTTTATCACCGATTTAAAAATAAGAGGTTCTTATGGCTCTTTGGGTAACGGAAATATCAACTCTTATGCATTCCAGGAGCAGCTAATGATTAATCAAAGCTCCCGTGTTATAAACGGCGTGCTGCCGCAATATACCAGCGCCCCGGCGGTTTTGCCTGATGGATTAACATGGGAAACTTCAACCACAGCCGATCTTGGCCTTGATCTCAGCATGCTTTCAAACAGGCTAAACTTTACGGCGGATATATATGAACGTAAAACAACAGACATGTTCACCACCAGCCAAACATTGCCTGCTGTATTTGGTGCTGATGAACCAAAGGGAAACTACGCCGACATGAAAACAAGAGGTTGGGAAGCGAACATAAGCTGGCAGGATAACATTAATATCGGCAGCAAACCTTTTCATTATAATATTGGCTTCTGGATGTCGGATTATTCAGCCACCATATTAAGTTATAATAATGACCAGGGCAATTTGACGGACCACTATGCAGGCGAAAAACTTGGCGAAATATGGGGCTACACAAATGATGGTTACTGGACGGCTGCCGATGTGGATAAAGCTGCAGCTGCCCAGTCTTTTATCAAAGCTTCCAATACAGGCCAGTTTTTACCCGGCGATATAAAATTTAAAGATCTTAACGGCGACGGTGTTATAAACAATGGCACCAATACACTCAGCGACCCGGGTGACCTTTCCATAATAGGCAATTCCACTCCACGCTATAGCTATGGCATTACGGCCGGTGCGGAATACAGCAATTTCTTTTTCAGCATTTTCTTCCAGGGCGTGGGCAAGCAGGACTGGTGGCCAGGCAGCGAGGCAGACCTTTTCTGGGGACAATACAACAGGCCGTATAATTATATTTTCCAATCGCAGGTTAACAAAATCTGGTCTGAATCGAATCCCAACGCTTACTTCCCGAGATACAGGGGTTATGTGGCGCAGGGAACCGGCAGGGAATTGAATGTTAAGCAAACCAAATACCTGCAAAATGCACGTTACATACGCTTAAAGAATGTGCAGATCGGATATTCATTGCCTAAAAGCCTGCTTTCAAAAATACATCTCACCGATGCAAGGGTTTACCTATCGGGCGAAAACCTCTGGTCTTCTTCCCCGCTGTATAAAATTACCCGCGATATAGATGTGGAGAGCATTGGCAAATCAGATATTATCCTCACCGGGAATTCTAATAACGGCAACGGTAATAACTACCCGATATTAAAAAGCTTTACAGCAGGTATTTCTGTCACTTTCTAAAACAGCTTACAATGAAAATCAATCAATATATCAAACAGCTTTGCAGTGTATTAATGCTTGCTGCAGTATTTACATCGTGCACAAAAAATCTTGATCAAACGCCGGAAAGCACTGCCGACCGGGAAGCTATATTCAGCAGCGAGGATGGTTTGAAATTATATACAAATTCGTTCTATAATATACTGCCTGATATCAATACGCCTTTCAGAACAGATTGTAATATGTCTGATTACGGCGCCACCAGTTCTGTGAGCGATTTTTTGCGGGAAGGCGGCTATACATCAAGGCAGGGCACAGGCTGGGACTGGAACGATTTGCGTAACATCAATTATTTTATTGAGAATTGTACTAACCAGAATATCCCGCAGGAAATAAGGGATAATTATCTTGGCATCGCCAGGTTCTTCCGCGCTTATTTTTATTTTGAGAAGATGAAGCGCTTTGGCGATGTGCCGTGGATAAACCAGCCCCTTGCAGTAGATGATCCTGCCCTGTTTGCCGGCCGCGATGCAAGAACGCTTATTACAGATTCTATTATTGCCGATCTTGATTTTGCCGCAGCGCATATCATTAATACAGATGATGATACAAGGAGCACGATTACAAAATACATTGTTTATGGTTTTAAATCCAGGGTATGTTTGTTTGAAGGCACCTTCCGCAAGTATCAAACATCGTATGGTTTGCAATCAACAGCAAATGGCTTATTACAGCAGGCCGCCGATGCCGCCAAAACAGTAATGGACGCAAACATATACCGCCTGAATACGGCCGGTGATAGTTTATCTTACCGCAATCTTTTTGTCAGCGCAGCGCCTGTGGCCAGTGAAATAATGCTGGCAGATGTTACCAGCACATCGCTGGCTAAATACAATGATGCCAACTGGTATTTTACAAGCTCCACGTATGGTTCAAGGTTTAGTTTTATCCGCAAGTTTATCAATACTTATTTAATGCGGGACGGTTCTAGGTTTACAGATATTCCGGGTCATGATACGGTTACATTTGCCAATGAAGTTAAAAGCCGTGACCTGCGTTTGCAGCAAACCATCCGCATGGGTGACTATAAACGTGTAACCAATGGAACGGTTATTCCGGGGCCGCCTGTATTTTCTTATGTGTATACAGGTTACCAGCCCATAAAATGGTGCCTTGACGATATGTATTATGACGCCGGCGCATACAACACTAACTCCGTTTGTTTAATGCGCTACGCGGAAATCCTGTTGAATTATGCTGAAGCCAAAGCCGAACTGGGCACTATAACCGATGCAGACTGGGCCGCCACTGTTGGTGCACTGCGCCAAAGGGCCGGGATAACCACAGGCACTGCAACTTTACCAACAGCACTTGATCCTTATATGCATGATAATTACTACAGTGATATCTCAGATCCTGTAATAATGGAAATAAGGCGCGACCGCGGTATAGAGCTGACGCTGGAAGGTTTTCGCTTTTACGACCTGGTACGCTGGAAACATGGAGAGCTGTTGACCGACAAATGGAATGGCATATATGTGCCTTCTATTGACAAGCCGATGGACCTTAATGAAGACGGGATATTGGATGTAAGTTTTTACATAACATCACCGGCAGATCCCATTGATGGCGTTACCTACCGGGATGTATCCAAAC
>JAEWJV010000074.1 GCA_023386395.1 Bacteroidota bacterium | reverse complement strand
TCAGTTTATTCTATAAGAATGCTTCCGGCTGGGATGGCTTCCTGCAATATACCGCACAGGTAAATTCTTTCTTGCCCCAAAGCATAATACCGGTTATTGCCATCATAAGCACAGTGCTTGAACTGGTTTTAGCCTTGTTACTGCTTTTAGGGTATCAAACCCGTTATGCCGCCATAGGCACCGCAATATTAACCTTACTGTTTGCAGTTGCCATGGCCATATCTTCCGGCATTAAAGCGCCATTGGATTATTCCGTATTTGTTTTTAGCGCAGGTGCATTTTTATTGTCCACCCTGTCGTCTTACAGGTGGAGTATCGACCGGCTTTTATCTAAATAATCAATTTAATAAAACACATAAATTATGAAAACAAACATCCAGGATTACATTGTCAGAACTTCAGAAAAAGAATGGGAACCGCTTGTAGAAAAAGGCGTGCCTTATAAAGGAATATGGGTGCAGTCATTGCTGTACAATGAAGAAAAAGGAAGGTCCGTTACTATACGGTTAAAGTTTGAACCGGGGGCATCTTATCCTTATCACAATCATCCGGCCGGTGAGGAGGCTTTCGTTTTAGAAGGGGAAGCATACTTCAACGATACCAAACTTTCGGCAGGCGATTACCTGTACACTCCACCGGGATTTAAACACGCTGTAAAATCAGAAAAAGGGTGCGTTATATTTTTTATGGTGCCGGAAGAAGTAGAAATTTTATAAACCGGTTTTTGTTGTAGCAGGGTCTTCATGGTAATGGTTTTGTGCCCGGCATAAAACCCTGCATGGTAAGATAATATCAACCCTTCTGATGACTTGCGGTTAAAGTTTCGATAGGATGGTGATGGTGGATTGTCCTAACGACAATTGATTCTATATAACATTAAAGTGTTGATTTTGAATAGCAGTTTTTTTGAGTAGTTTCGTATTTTGTAACGTAAAGCAACGCGTTGTAGGCAATGCGAACCGACATTATGAAGTGATTAGCAATTTATTCTTTTCAATCTCTTTAATCAGTTGCAACCAAAACACACAGACACAAAAGGACAATATGCTAAAATTTTTAAACAAAAGAAATTATGCGACGGAACTAATTGACAACGGCTTTCTAAAATATGCAGACAGCTCAAAGGTGGACAGTTTAAAATCTCAGATCAGAGATTCATTTAATATTTATGAAGACGACAATTTCAAAATAGCTCACATTGACGCCGAAGAACTTGCTGAATTCAGCTTTGACTTTTTTCTTCCAAGTTTGAACAGGATTTTAGCCAAAAGAGACATTCAACTTTCGGTTAAAAAACTAAACGACGATGATAAATTGTTTGACGTTTTAATCAATGACGATGCAATTCAACTTTACACTCAACAAGATTTAAACAACAATACATTTTGGGATACAGCTTCAAGAAATTTCTTTAGAAAATTAAACGAACTTTTGAAAGCAAAAAATCACGACGAGCAATTTTACTTGCTTTATGGCGGTAACGACTTGCACACAATGCTTCTGACAGACAAACAGTTTTCAATTATAGCCGATTATTATAAAAAAAGTATTAAGGAGACACCGTATAAACCATGACAGCACTGCCTACAACAGCAGGTTTGGCAATAGGCTGGCTGACGGAATAAAATCGGCTGTAGTTCGCTATCAGCTTATGTTCCAGCAGAAGAACAAATATCGGCTTTTTGTATTTATCTTCGGCTATAGTTTTTCAATCGGCTAACGTTCGGGCGAGACGTTCATTGAATATCAGCCCATCGCCAAGCCTTACCGTTACCTGCAATACTACTGAGCCTCATGAAAATATTGACATTTGTCTTTTTTGGACTTTTGATTTTCAGCCTAACAAGTTTTGGGCAGACAGAAAACTTTTTCCCAGGCAAGAAACTTTATTGGACAAATCTTCAAACACCAAAATTTCTTGACAGCTTAAAATCATTGAAGCTTCTTACATATAAAAACAAAGGGGTTGTATTCAACAAAACATTTTATAGAGAAATAAGTGAAGGCGATACCCTAAGAAAGTTTAAGACAATACTCGACTTTTATGAGTATAAAATTCGTTGGAAACATAGAGGTAAGAAGCGGTTTTCAGAAAAAGAGAAAGGAACATTTTATTTTTATTATGGACACGCCACGGCAATTTATTGCGACAAATATTTTCGTAAGCAATAAGTGATACTTTTGTACAAGTTCTTTGACGTCTCAGGCACATAGGGTTCGTAGGTTTGGGTTCGACACCCAAGGCATTGGTCGGCTTCATAGCACTGATTTTTTCGATAATTTTCAAACTTTTCAATTTATGTGTTGAATCTAAAATCAAAAAGGAGGTAACTATGCAAAAAACGACAAATCAAAAAAGCAATAACACTGTTTCAAGATTTCTTTTAGCTTCACTATGTCACGTTTTATGTGCTATTGGAGCCAGCGGTGCAGCAGGTGCACTATGGGCCTGAGACAACAAAGAACAGCAACTTCATGGAAAGTACTGCAGGCAACATTGGGTTTTATGCAAGTTGGGCTTGACATTGTAACATCAGCTAATAGACAACCAATACAAGGATTATTATTAAAATCAGTCAACTTTTTTCAGGACGGGTCACCTGTACGTTATACCCAACCTTAGATGGACACTTTCCTTAAATTAAACAGACATAAGCTAAAGCCTGCTTTCGTTCGGGTTTCACTTGTATTATTAGTACTGGTTTTACTAATATTTTTAATCGCTTTTTTCGCTACTGGAAATTTGCCAAAGGGACAATTACTGCTCTCAATAATATTGGGAACAGGAGTTGGCCTCCCAATTTTCATATTGCTTCTTGGATATTTAACCTGGTTGCTTAATCATAAAGCTAGGCATAATGCATTCGGCAAAACACCGTTTGATCAAATAGAGAACATCGGCTTCTATAAAGCCTACATAGGTGACACTTCGAAATGGTCATTCACAGACGAAATAAGGAAAGGAAAACTTAATGGCTTTATTCTCCAGGTGGACTTATCCAAAGAAAAAGGAAGACACTTTATAGAGTTTGACATTCCTCTAGAATGGAAAAAGCTTGACAAGAGCGAGTTTAATCGCTTAACAGAAATATTTAAGCAGCATAATGCAGAATTTAGAATTGGAAGCATTGCTAAGCAGTATGACACCAGGCAACACACATTAACAACTGTATCAGACCTAAAGCAAGACCTGGAGCTATTCACGGCACTGCTTAGACAAGAAGCCTTTGAACCGAAATCTTGAAAAGGCTAGGTATAACATCGGTTTGCTGCTATGCAACAGTTTGTCCGCTTATCAGCAGAAGTCCAGCCGACATTACGCTATTGATCAAAAAAATATAATTTGTACTTTGGTTTTTCAATCGGCTTCAGTTGCCAGGCTGACAATTATAAAATTCCAGCACAGCCGCAAGCCGTCAACGTCGGCTGTAATAAAATGAAGTTCCTAAAATTCATAGTTGTTATTGTTTTCCTCGTTGCTTGTACTAACAGACAAAGCAAGGGAAATAACATTTATAAAACAGCTTTTACCGACACAATAATTAAACACGACACAATATTTTACAATAATGAAAACAATTGGCAAGAAGGCTTTGGTTTAACACACACCCCAGACGAAGACAGTATTTGGGGCAAGCCTGTAAAATTTTACATTGACAATCCAAAATGTTCACCAATCGCCATTGATTTTTATACAGGACAGTTCAGACCAGCCGACAACAATACAACAGCAGCATTATTAGAACTTGCAACAACAGACGATAATAATTTACGACCTTTTTATCGTTGGTGCTTAAACAAGACAATTCAAATTCAAGACGGAGCTTTAGCAGAATATACAGGTGTTCCTGCAAGACAATACGCAGAAAAATTTCCTAAAGAGTTTTTAGAGTATATGGACATTGACAAAACAAAAGAGAAATATAAAGATTGGGTTAATGCAATTTCTTATAGCGGTTTTTATGACAAGGACAATTACAAAAAGCCACAAGACATTCGCAAGCGCTTGGCACAAACTATGAAGGAAAAGTGTAAAAATTGTGGCGAACAATTAGAGAAACGAATTGATAAATTTGCAAAGGACTGTTTTGAGTAAGACAGATTACTACAGCCAACAAGCGCATGGCAATAGCTGGCTTAACGTGCATTTTATCAACTTTTTGGCAACCTAAATTGACACTCTAAAAATATGAAGCAACCAATTTTTATAGTTCTCTTGTTTTTCTTTTCAACAAAGACAGCTTTAATCCATGCACAATCAAATGAAGTTAAATTTCTTATTGACACTACTATATCAATAATGAAAAATAATGCTGTAAATGCAAACACTGTTAATTGGGATACTTTAAGAAGCAACGTATTAATACAGGCAAAAGACATAGACAATCCTTATAAACTTGGTTCTGCAATGAGATACTTGTATAAATCAATCAATGATTTTCATGGCGCTTTTTTTTGGAAAGATAGTACGTTTCAATGGCGTCATGATGTGCCTGAATTTTCAGATAGTTTAATGAACGAATGGAAAAAAGGCGTACAAAGTATTACAATGGTTCTTGATAGAAATATTGGTTATCTAAGAATTCCATCAATGCCTGGGGGTTCAAGAGAAGATTTTGATAGAAAAGCACAAACATTAAATGACAGTCTTTGCGTTTTGCTGGGTAAAAATATAAAAGGAATTATCTTGGACGCGAGGTTAGATGGCGGTGGAGCGATGTTCCCAATGATTTTAGGGGTCAAACAACTGTTATCTGATGGTTTTATTGGGTCGTTCAGAACTAAGAAAAAGGAAAATTGGTTTATAAAAAACAATGGGTTTTTTATTGACACAACTCTTCTGACGGAAGTGAACCCTAAATGCGAAGTGAATGCTCAGAATATTCCTGTTGTTATACTTGTTGGTCCTGGAACCGGAAGCTCTGGTGAATTTTTTCTCATGGCATTTAAAGGAAGGAAGAATACAATTTTATTGGGTTCTCAAACTGCGGGTTGGGTTACTGTAAACACAGGAATACCAATAAATGATACAGCGTTTATGAATCTTTCAATTGGTTATGGTGCTGATAGAAATGGAAAAATGTATAAAGAGGCACTTGAACCGGATATGACAATTATAAGCGTTGACAAATTCAATGATATCGTAAATGATGAAAAAATAAAAGCGGCGATAAAATGGCTAAAGTCTCACATTCAATAGGCTGCCACCGACATGGTTTGGTAAAATATGGACAGTTATTGCGCAACATCAACTTTTACTTTGCTATGTGCTGCAGTTATCGGGGCGACGAAACTTTACTCAATAAAATTTTTTATCTTGACTTTAAATACAATCAACAACAGTTTCAGTTGACGAAATACTATACACGCAATTCGCCAAGCCGTTTACGTTGGCGGTAATAACAAATAACTACACAAAATAAAAACACCATGACAAACGTAAATACAAACAGAAGAGATTTTATGAAACTCTCTTCAAT
>JAEWJV010000115.1 GCA_023386395.1 Bacteroidota bacterium | reverse complement strand
ATTCACTTCTATTTTTTGCAAACCGCTGTAAGTGCCCACTCCATGATCGATATGCGTAACAAAATCGCCTGGCTGTAATTCTTTTAACGTGCGAAGTGTAAGTGCTTTATTTTTATTATAAGCCTGTTTAACACGGTATTTATGATAACGCTGAAAGATTTGATGATCTGTATAACAAACAACCTTTACATCATCATCAATAAAACCTTCATGAATGGAAGTGGCAATGGGCGTAAACTGAATATCTGTATTGAGGTCATTAAAGATGGAATGCAAACGCTCTAACTGTTTTGCCTGCTCTGCAAAAATGTACAACTCGTAACCGTTAGCTTCATGCGTTTTTAAATCTTTTATTAAAAGATCGAACTGGCGGTTAAATGCAGGTTGAGGTTTTGTACTGAGTTCAATTTCAAAAGTGGAAAGATGCGGTTTATAACCAAATTCCACCAAATGATGTTGCAGTATTTGCCTTTCAATTGTTGCAGCAGGAACAAAGTCTTTCAACTCAACTGTCTTTAATATCGTACTATCATCATCATCATCTTCTTCTTCGGTTGACCGTTGACCGTTGACTGTTGACAGGTAATCTCCCAATTGCTCTTCCTGCTCATTAACCACTTCCCGGATAACATCCCAGTCTTTTATCCAGGTAACAGTTTGTTCAGGCAGAAATTCAAGTAAGGAAATCTTTTCATCGCTTTCAAACTGCGTATCAATATTTGGTATGATAGAAACCTGCAACAGTTTTCTTTCACTTAGCTGCGATTCGGGATCGAATATGCGGATGCTGTCAACATCATTGCCGAATAACTCCACGCGATAAGGTTTCTCGTTGCCAAAAGAATAAATATCCAAAATGCCGCCACGTAAAGCAAACTGGCCTGGTTCATATACAAAATCGGTACGTTCAAAACCATACATCACAAACAATTCAAGCAGGCTGTCGAGGTTAAGCGTATCATTTGTTTTTATATGAATGATATTGCTGCTTAGTGTTTTTGACAATACAACTTTCTCAAACAAAGCTTCAGGATAAGTGATAATAATGCCCGAAGGCGCGACAGACATTTTGGTTAAAGCTTCCGTGCGCAGCATAACATGGCTGCTGTTGAGATGCTTAAAATCTTTCTTGCTTTTGAAAGAAGAAGGAAAATAAAACAGGTTCAATGCCTGTGTTAAATTCTCCAGGGTATTGTGAAAATAAGCGGCTTCTTCCGCATCGTTCAAAACAACCAAATGTGTTGCTGCATTGTTTGTTTTATCATTTTGATATTTATCAAACAAAGCCGCTAAAACAAATTCGGCACTGCTGCCCTGTAAGTTCTTAAGAAATATTTTTTGAGTATCGGCAAAAGTAAGCCTGTCCGCCAGGTGAAATAGGCGGGGATGTTGTTTGTACTTATCCAGTAACGCACCAAGATTCATAAACGCGGTGCAAAGTTAGTTCATTCAGCGTCAAATTTTAAATCCTAGATTATAGATTCTCCTGTTCATTATAAATTATAGTAATTATTAACGTAAGGTTTGCAGGCAAACAACCTTTCCATCCATTGTAGTTACGATAATTCTATCGGCCGAAACCGCAGTAATATTCGTAATGAGCGCATTTGAAATTTTATGTTTCCATAAAACGGATCCATCTTTATTAACAGCTATAACAGTTCCATCATCAGAAGGCACATAGATTAAATCATTATCTGCAACAATTGCTGTTGGCGCAATTTCATAACCCAAATTAGTGTTTGATTTTAAATCAACTTGCATGCTGTCAGCTTTGGTGGAAAAGCCAATCAGTTCGCCTTCCATTGTTTTTGCATAAACCAATGAACTGTCTTCTGATAAGCCCATTGATTCCCGCACACGGTTTAGAGGATCCTGTTTCCGCCAGATAATATGGCCCGTTTCTGCATCAAAACAGGTTGCATAACGATCAGGTGCTACAATAAAAACACGGTTATTGGCTGCAACAGGATAGCAGGCTGCCGGCGAATACATGCGGTTGGCAGAGCCGTTATTCCACTTCCATACAAGCACTCCTGTTGCAGCATTCAATGCATAAAATTCGGTGCCCCATGTACCGAAATAAACTTTATTATTATAGAATAAAGGCTTATCCACGACAAAGCCTTTTACGCTGTCATAGCTCCATTTTAAATTGCCTGTCTGCAGGTCAATCGCACGGAATTTTCCATCCGCAGCACCTATATAAACAATACCATTTTTAATTAATGGAGAAGCCACAATCGGCTTATTGGTTTCTAGTTTCCAATGCAGTTTCCCGTTACTTACATCCAGGCAATAAATATTATTATCGGTTGATGCAACAACAACAAGATCATTTCCAGCCACAGGCGTTGAATAAATTTTACCATTGGTTTTATACATCCATACTTTTTTACCATCTTTTATATCCAATGCATAAACAAAACCTTTTGAATTGCTTGCTATAACAAGATTGCCTGATACTGCAACACCTGAACCTATGTCGCTGTTATCTGTAAATTCCCAAATGGTTTTTACGTTTTTATAAGTTGAATTAACTGCATAAGAAGGCCGGTAATATGTGCTTATATCTGCCTTAAAATGGTGTTTACTTAATGCCACCTGCGCCCATTGGTTTTCTTCGCCGATAACGGGATTGCGTTCTGTATAAGTTACTGTATCTTTTTTTATGGTAACGATGTTATAACCGCCAACATTTTTTTTTGCGCGAAGATTAGAGCGTCCCATAATGCCGGGAATGCCTTCAAAATTAAACTGGTGATTGGAATGGCCGTGTCCACAGATAATGAGTTGTATATTTCTGGTTTTTAAAAGATCGGTTACATCGTACCAGTTATTTAAAGAACTATCCATTGGATAGTGATTCACAAAAATGATGGGCTGCTTTTTATTCTTAAGATGTTTCAATGTTGAATCGAGCCAGACAACATTTTCTCTCGGTACCTGGCCGGGGCTCATACGCATGTTTGGCCCGCAGGCAGTACCGATAAAATAATAACCGCCGTAGTTAAAGAAAAAAGTTTCTGCACCGAATATTTTTTTAAAACTGTTTGTACCGCTTTCACTCCAGTTGGCATCGTGGTTGCCGGGAACAATGTGCCAGGGTTTGTTTAAACTATCCAGTATTTGTTTGGCAATAATAAATTCTGTGTCAGAACCAAAATCTGTTATATCACCGGAAAGAATTACAAATGCAACGGACGAATCGTTGTTAATACTTTGCACCGTTCTGCGCAAATCATCTTCTGAGTTATTACTCCCGATATGTATGTCGGACACATGTGCAAATTTAAAACCATCCTGGGCTTCAGTTATGCAAAAGCTTAATGTCAATACAATTACAAACAGTACTTTCTTCATGCTTATAAAATAAAAAAAGCACAGGCTTTGCACCTGTGCTTTACATAAAACAATTTTATTACCAGCCTTCCGTTTGAGAAAGCGTATAACCCTTATCCTGGTATTCATCAACCTGCGTTTGACCCACAGGAGACAAGTAATTCTTATCTGAAAATCCATCCCTGTTTGCGGCATTCTCTACCACCCAAAAACCTACCATATCAGCAGCATTTGTTCCGTCATAGGTAACGATTGTCCCGTCCGCCTTTTTCACTTTTACATTCCCTTTTGTAGCGGCTGCATCAGTTAAGGCAGTCGGCAGTTCAACAGGCAGGTTTACCCAGGGACCAAGAAGGTAATCGGGATTAGTGCTGAAATCCATATACTGAAGTTTCTTCCATCTTTTCAGGTCTAATAAACGGAAACCCTCAAATACAAACTCCATCCTTCTTTCCCTCCGGATTTCCCATATTAACGCCGGCACATCGGCATCTCTTTCCGGATCATCCGGAAGCGATGATAATGTAAGTGGCGCTGTTTTCTGTACACCTTTCGCCATGGCATCTGCATCCAAAGGACGATTGCGGATGGCATTGATTGACTGGTCCAAATCTGCCTGTGTAACTGCAGGGCCGCCATAATATTGCGAAAGAACAGCCTTCGCTTCAATCCAGTTTAAAACCACTTCGCCTAACCTTATTACCGGCGCATCACTCGTATTGGTATTGCTTCCCCATGCAGCTGGATAAGTTTTCCCTATATAAGTGATAGCTTCCCTGGATGCAAATTTATAACCATACAACAGTGTGGCAGAAGCCGGGTTGGCATTATCAATAAATGAAGCTTCAAAACGGGGGTCTCTTGTATTGGCAAGATTGGCAATGGAAAAATCATCAGCGCCCGGTTCAGAAGAATGCTCCCACACATTACCGTCATTCATAATAAAAGATTTGGCTAATACAAGATTTGGATCCACGCCCACCACTTCAGTGCCATTGGAATAAGAACCTATGCAATGGGTTATTGACAAAGCGGCATCATACTTCCTGTATAATAACACTTCCGGGTTACCGGCGAGGTTTTCGGAGGAAAACAATGCTTTAAAATCGCTGCCAAAATTATACTTACCGCTGCTCATCACCACGTTGGCGGCTTCAACAGCAAACTCAAGGTATTTTTTAGCCCTTGCGGCATCCAGTGAATGGTAATGTTCATACGTTCCTTCAAACAGCATAAACCTGGAGATAAAAGCGGCAGCAATGGTTTTGTTCAAAAACAGCGCTCCGTCGTCGTCACGAATATTGTCCAATACGAATTTAAAATCATCATACACTTTATCCATTACATCTCCCCGGTTATCCCTGTCTTTATACAAACTATCCAGTTCGGTTTCCTGAACAACCCTGCCATAATAAGGCACATCGCCAAACACACTAACCAGGCGGGAATATTCATATCCCCTGAAGAACCTGGCCACAGCGCTCCAGTGCCGGTAAGCTTCATCGGTAATATTTGCTTTGGCGATATTATCCAGGCGGTCAATAAAGATGTTGGCTTTGCGTACCCACGCAAAATCCCAGGTAGGGCCGGCGTATTGTGACATCCAGGCGGCAGCTTCGGAAGTTGACCCTCTTGATGAAGGCACGGAGCTTTCAAAATTAGACTGAACGTTTTTGCCGGTTAAATCATCATTAAAGGTATAGCCGCGTACAGGCGTGTAATCTGCCGTAAAGGAAGTGTTATATCCATTGAAATAATTAGTATAAAATCCATTGGCGTACATACGGATGTCGTCTTCATTTCTCCAGTATTGCCCGTCTGCATCCACATAACTCGTAAGCGGCGGCCTGTCTAAAAAATCTTTTTTGCAGGAAGTGAAAAGCATACATGCTATTCCAAAACCGCAGATATATTTATATATTTTCATCCGAATATTTTTTGAGTTTTTATTTGCCGGACGGAACCTCACAGATTCAGCTCCATGTGCATTAAATATTTTTATCGTGTTCGGTTTCATCATGATAATTTTAAAAGTTTAATTGAACACCAATTGATATGCTTTTGAATGCAGGCGTACCTATGCCGGTACGGCCCAGGTTATAGTTTGATGTATTCCACATGGAATAACCATTAATAGCTTCCGGATCAATTGGTAATCCCCTGAGGTGGTCCCAGGTGATGAAGTTTTCCAATGCACCATAAACCCTGAAAGAATTAACACCCACTTTTCTAAGCAGGTCTGGTGAGAAGGAATACCCCACGGTAAAATTTTTAAGCCTCAGGTAAGCCATGTTTAACAAATACCTGTCCTGCATCTGCATATTATTAGCAGCATTGCTGCCGGCATTGTTATAGGCAGCGGGATAAAATGCGTCGGTATTATCCGGTGTCCAGTAATTGCTGGCAATTGCTTCCGGCATAGCACCGTCTGCAGAATTATATCCCGGGATGGCTAAAAATCCATCGCCCCATACCTGGCGGCTGCCTACGCCCTGGAAAAATAAACTAATATCAAAGCCTTTGTAATCTGCGCCAATCCTGAACCCATACTCATATCTTGGTGTGGAGTTACCAATTACAGCCAGGTCGCCATGATCATCCAGGGTTGCACTGCCATTGTCGATAACGCCATCGCCGTTCAGGTCTTTAAATTTCACATCGCCGGGCCCAAAAAAGAAATTGGAAGAGTTTTGAAGGAATGCCTGGTACACGGGCTTTTCGCCATGTGCCCCGGCCTTTAATTTGTTTGCTTTCTTGCCTACATATTCTGCCGGCACATCATCTGCAGTAAGCGTAATTAACTGCGGGTTGCCATCCGGCCCTAATTCAAAATCATCCGGCTGGTACAGCCTGTCAGTCCGGTAGCCCCATATTTCACCTATATCTTTTCCATTGTAATAACTGTTCACGCCGGTAGATGTGCCATATTCCAGGATATGCGTTTTTGCATCTGAAATATTTCCCCTGAAATTCACGCCCAGGCCATTTTTAAACCTGTGGTTAAACTCAACTGTAAGTTCCCACCCATTTGTGCGCAGCGATCCGAAATTTCCCTGCGGGGCACCTGTGCCGAAAGTATAAGGTATGCCTTCGGACGGAACAATCATATTCTTGGTATTTCTCTGGAAGAGATCAAACGTAACAGACAGCTTGTTTTCAAAAAATGCGAGGTCAACACCAAGGTTTTTTGTTTGAATATCCTGCCAGGTAATATTGTTTACAATGGCCGGCGGCGTTCCAACCGTAACAGCCCTTGACCCGTTTGCGCCAATCCAGCTGGAAAGGCTGCTGGACATGAGCGGCAAATACAAAGTGTTTGGCACGGTTTGATCGCCGATAGTACCCCATGAACCCCTTATCTTGAAAAAGCTCACCACGTCCTGCGAAAGCATAAAGTTTTCCTTTGAAATTACCCAGCCTGCCGAAACGGAAGGATACCATCTCCACCACAGGTCGCGGGGAAATTTGGATGAACCATCGTAGCGAAGGTTACCTTCAATAAGGTATTTATCTCTAAAGGCATAGTTGATACGGCCAAAATAACCTAATTGAGATTCCCAGAATTTATCGCCATCTACAATTGGTGGCGAACCAACAGCAAAACTGAACTCAGGGTTATGAATATCTGTTAACTGGTTCACCTGCTGCGACTGCCATTCGGTTTGAGCGGCCACCCGGTTAATACCAAGAATGAATTTAAACCTGTGATCATCTTTTAA
>JAEWJV010000659.1 GCA_023386395.1 Bacteroidota bacterium | reverse complement strand
TTTATTTGAATGGAATTACCGGAAACTTCAACCTGCGGCGATTGTAACAGTGTTAGTGTGGAAAATAAATGACCGTTTGTTTTAACCATGGAATAAACGCCCGAATCTCCATTAATTACCTGTTGGCCATTTACAATGAATGATGAAATATTTATTTTTTGATTGTAATCCAATACAGCCTGAATCTTTTCATTACTGAACGTTATTTGCTTGTTAGCTTTATTATTCATTATGTTTACCTGCTGTGAAAAAGCATAGTTACCGGCGGGTACAAAGCTGATAAAACCGGCAAATAAAACCAAGCTGATAAAATATTTCATAAAACTAAGATACCTGTAAAAGGTTAAGCTTTATCATTAAAGTACTACTCCTTAGCATAACAATTTGTAATGCTGAAGCGCACTATAGGCGTTATTTAACTTACATGTATGCGATATGATACCGGAAAGAGATATGCTTATACGAAGTATGTTATGAAAGCGGGTTTAACAATCTTTCCAATTTCAACAGGTATCTTAAAAGATAATAAACAAACACAGGTTGAGTTTAAAAAGAGACACAGGCTGCTGACTGTATAAAAATGGATTGAATTTATTTAGCGGAGAGAGCGGGATTCGAACCCGCGATACCCTTTCGAGTATACACACTTTCCAGGCGTGCTCCTTCAACCACTCGGACACCTCTCCCAATTTCGGGCGGCAAAAATAATGGCTTTTTACTTGCCGAAAATATTTTCTGCATTTGCAGTGGTGACAGCAGCCACTTCTTCTAATGTAACCTGCTTAGTTTCAGCGAGCTTTTGAGCAATAATCTTTATATAACTGCTTTCATTACGCTTGCCGCGATAAGGCACCGGCGTTAAATAAGGCGCATCGGTTTCAAGCACGATATGCTTTAAATCTATTTTTGATAAAGTTTGATCCAGGCCAGACTTTTTATAGGTGAGCACGCCTCCTATACCTAATAAAAACCCCATTTCAATTATTTGAATCGCTTCTTCATAAGGTCCTCCAAAACAATGAAATATGCCCCGCAGGCCCTTGTCCGCATAGGGTTTTACAACATCAATTGTTTCCTTCATGGCATTGCGGGTATGAATTACAATGGGTAATTTCTCTTCAAGCGCCCATTGCATTTGCATCTCGAACGCCTCGTATTGTTCATGCATGAATTCTTTGCTCCAGTAGAAATCAAGGCCAATTTCCCCCACCGCGGGAAAAGAAATTTTAGTGGAGAAATCTCTTATTTGGCTTAATTCTTGCATAAAATTTCCGTTCACTGAACAGGGATGTAATCCGGCCATTGAAAAACATTTTCCCGGGTATTCCTGTTCAAGTGTTAACATATCATTTATTACGGAGCTATCAATACAAGGCAAATAAAACTTGTTAATACCCTGAAATTCAGCCCGTAATAAAACGTCAGACAAGTCGCATTTAAAGTCAGGCAAGTATAGATGGCAATGTGTATCTATAAGTTGCATAAAATTTTTTTGAAATTATTGTAGCTATTTTTTAGCTATGAATATATAATTCTTTATTTTTGATTTAGTTTTCATAGGGTACGGATTAAAAACGGGCTAAGGTGTCTACCTTGGCCTTCATTTTTTTATAGAATTGACCTGAATTCATATCCTTGTCCTTTAAAATATTCCAATGTTTTCGGTAATGCATAACTCATTCTAATCCAGGCTTTTGTACTATCATGAAATACAATCACCGACCCAGGTTTGCTGTATATCAATACGCTTTCCGCACATTTTTCGGGAGACGATTTCTCATCAAAATCACCGCTTAACACATGCCACATTATAATTTTATAATGAAGCCTGTTTATAAGCATTTTAGCAACGAAAGGAGAAATTTTGCCGTAAGGCGGCCTGAAAAGATGACTATCTATGTATTTTGCCGCTTCAGCAATGTCGCTTACATATTGCTTATTTTTTATTTTCCAGCCGTTCAGATGATTAAAAGTGTGATTGCCTACTGAATGCCCTTCATCCAAAATGCGCTTATAAATCCCGGGATATGCCTTTACATTTTTGCCTATGCAAAAAAATGTGGCTTTGGCATCGTATCGTTTTAATTGGTCGAGAACAAACGGCGTTGCCGTTTCGTGCGGGCCATCATCAAACGTGAGAAACAATTCTTTTTCTTTTACCGGCACCTTCCATACCATAGAAGGATTTAATTTCATAAACCATGATGGTATAACCGGCGTATAAAACATCGCCCAAAATTACGCGAATGCTTTATATGAAGCTGTGCATTTCCGCCATGAAAATATACAGCACAAGTGATGCGACGCAACCGTGATGCCATGAAAAAAATTGCCGGTAACCTAAAAATATCATTTCTTGTTTACAAGAACAATTACTTCATCGGGTTCGTTTGCTGCAGGATTTACCGTAATTGTAAGCGTGCCACTGGATAACTGTGTTTGCACCACAGCATTATTTTTCAGCAAAAAAGCTTTGCCTATTTTTTTAAAAGGAAAATTTTCCAGATTTATAGAAGTAGTTTTATTATCAAGCACATGCACAAACATGGTATCGCTTTTTTGTGTAATGCAGCCCCATGTTTGCGGGCGCATATAACCACCTTTTGTACCATAAATACTTTCACCATACGTTTTTATCCAGTTGCCCATATAGGCCATTCTTTCGAGAAACTCAGGCTGAATTTTGCCATTTGGCATTGGCCCGATGTTGAGC
>JAEWJV010000655.1 GCA_023386395.1 Bacteroidota bacterium | reverse complement strand
TGAAAAGAATGTGGCGGGATTTTCTTTTTATATGGATGGTGATAGCAGTAGCCCTAAAATGCATGTGGTTGGCATAATCCCGGATTTCAGGATTAAATCAATCAACCAAAAGCAGCGTCCACTTATCATTCACCTAAATAACGATAAAACCATTGATTATGCCTGGGTAAGGGTAAATACCGGCAACCCTATGGCAACGATGGACCTGGTTAAGAAAGCTTATGCGCAGGCAGAGCCCGGCGCTGAATTCAAGGGCTCTTATGTAAATGAAAACGTTGACCGCATGTATAAAGATGAACGTATAATGGCCAACCTGTTTTCATCCGCTGCTATTATTGCTATCATACTTTCCTGCATGGGTTTGTTTGGTATCGCTTCTATTATTATACGCCAGCGTGTAAAAGAAATTGGTGTAAGAAAAGTATTGGGTGCATCCGTAGGTGGCATTATTGCATTGGTAAGCAAAGAGTTTCTAAAGCCGGTAATCATTGCGTTTTTAATAGCTGCTCCGCTGTCGTGGTGGATGATGCATACATGGCTGCAAAACTATGCTTACCGCATTAAGGTTGAATGGTGGGTATTTGCCATTGCAGGCTTTGCTGCTTTATTGATTACGATGATAACTGTGAGTTTTCAATCCATCAAAGCTGCGCTGGCTAACCCGGTTAAAAGTTTAAGAACTGAATAATTTTGTCTGAATATATATTTGAAGAGATTGTTGGAAAGAAAATTACATCTCCAAAAGCCTGAAGCTATTATGAAAGATGCGCAGAAAGAAGAGTTCAGGCATGCTTTTTAAAGAAGGCAGCATTGTAGATCATGCGGATGATGCCGAAGAGAAGGCGCCAGACCAGTAATTAATAATCGCGTTGTATAAGAAAATCTGCTATTTCAAGCAGTGGTTTTTTTCTTGACGACAGCACTGCAATTTCTTCCAGATGAAAAAGCGCTTTATCAAAATATTGCTGTTTTAATTGTTTCGCCCAGTCATCTGCATTGCAATCGCGGAATATTTTTAAAACACGTTGCA
Source organism: Bacteroidota bacterium (assembly GCA_023386395.1). Taxonomy (GTDB): domain Bacteria; phylum Bacteroidota; class Bacteroidia; order Chitinophagales; family Chitinophagaceae; genus Parafilimonas. Next base: position 1,923 of record JAEWJV010000655.1, on the reverse strand, counting down.
CTTTATCTTCCGCATCATTATCGAGTAAATCGGTTAATTCTTTTTGCTGGCTGCCGGTCGCCGTTTGCAAAGCATGAATAAGCAGGAAGGTTTTTTTGTTTTGTTTAATATCGCCGCCGGCCGCTTTGCCAAATTTTTCAGGATCGCCAAATGCATCGAGATAATCATCCTGCACCTGGAAGGCTATGCCGAGATTTTTTCCAAATTCATACAAATGATTACAGTTGCCTTCCCCCGCGCCGCCTATAATAGCGCCCATCTGCAGGCTGGCCGCAAGCAGTACCGAAGTTTTCAGTTCAATCATCTTTATATAATCTTCCAGCGAAACGGTTGTAAGCTTTTCAAAATCCATATCAAGCTGCTGGCCTTCGCAAACTTCCTTTGCCGTTTTGCTAAACAGGCTGATAATAGGTTTTATATAACCGCTGCTAATTTTATTCAGGTATTCATACGCCACCACCAGCATTACATCGCCGGCAAGCAAAGCCGTGCTGGAACCATATTTATAATGCACGGTTTCAAAGCCGCGGCGCAGCGGCGCTGCATCCATTATATCATCATGAATTAAAGTAAAATTATGAAAGAGCTCCACAGCCGTTGCCACCTGCCAGGCATCTTCATTAATTTCATCAAACAATTCATTACCCATTAAACACATAACCGGGCGAATGCGTTTGCCGCCAAGCCCGAGAAAATAATCGTTGGCAGCGTATAAAGATTCAGGCTGTTTGGGAAAATGCGGTCGGCTGAAACGTTGTGCAAAAGCCGCAGATAATTCTTTAAATGAAAACATGGGCGAATTAAGAATGAAAAATCCAAAAAGAAAAATTTGTGTTTTTAGGCCGGCTTGCAAATATTATCAACCGGCTTGTTTCACCACTTCGTTATAATATTGGCAAACGGGTTTCATTAAGCATATTTCGCATTTTGGCGTGGGCCTGCATATTTCCCTTCCCAGGAAAGACATGGCCATGCCGGCATCCCATTCAGATTTTGGCAAAACATCCATCATTTGCTTTTCTATTTTTTTAGGATCAGCGCCAGTGGCAATGCCCAACCGCGGTGCCACACGCACGGTATGCAGGTCAACCATAATGCCTTCAGCTGGCTTGCCGCTTTCGCGAAGAATAACGTTAGCCGATTTTCTTCCGATACCGGGCAGCGCCGTTAATGCATCCAGGTTATAAGGAATATTTTTATCAGCTTTAATGGTATCTGCAATCTGCAACAGCCATTGCGCTTTTTTTTCGCCGTTGCGCACGCCCTTTATAAAATGCTGCAAATCATCTGCGGTGGCTTTTGATAAAGCCGTCATATCAGGATAGGCCTCAAATAGGACCGGCGCAATTTTATTGATGTGTTTATCTGAATCCTGCGCCGACAAAATAACCATCACAATTAACTGGTAAGTGGTTTTGTAATCGAGCGGGTGTTTTTCATTTTTATATTTTTTCAAAAGTGGTTTAACGGCCTCCGGCCAGTTGACATTTTCCATAAAGTTATTTTTATAAAGCTAAGAAGGTTTTGATTGGACAATTATGCAAACATATGGAGTTTGCACTATAGCCGGAAAAGGATTGAATTTACTCACAAAAAGGATCGAAAAGATCAGGAAAAGGATTGGATTGATTGAAAAAAGGGGTGAAATGATCGAAAAAAGGGTAGGTTTTCCCGGTTTCAGGGTATAATTATTGAATAAAAAGGTATGATGAATCAATAAAAAGGTATGTTTTTAGAGAAAAAGGGTATAAACGAAGGCTTTTAAGGTTGGAAAATTCACTAAAAAGGTACGAAAATCTAACTAAAAAAGGGAACGATCAATCGTTCCCTTTTTTAAAAATGTAGTATTGCAACTTTTTAAGCTTAGCCTAATGCAACACGCTTAAACTCTATTACTTTAAGGTCTTTATCTGTTCCTTTCAG
>JAEWJV010000643.1 GCA_023386395.1 Bacteroidota bacterium | reverse complement strand
CGTCTATATTGTTATATTGTTCCAGTAAATAAGAAGAAGATAAAATAGTACTTAGCGGTGTTTTAAATTCATGCGAAGCCATCGATACAAACCTTGATTTTAATTCCCCTAATTCCTTTTCTGTTTTTAACGCTTCGCTTAACTCTCCCTTTGATTTTTCAAGGGCGGTTAAAGTTTCCCGCAGCATTTTAGTGCGGTCTTCAATTTTCTTTTCAAGACCGGCATTAAGCTGTTTCACTTCTTTACTAACCCTTTCCAGTTCATTTTTTTGTGCAAGCTGAATTTCTTCGGAGTTTTTTCTTATGGTAATATCAATTACAAATGCAATTACAAAAATTGAATTCTCAATAGTATAATTGCTGAGACTTACTTCAACAGGGAAAACGGAGCCATCTTTTTTTAGCCCGAATAAATCCCTGCCGGCGCCCATAGCCCGCGGCGAAGGATGTTTGTAAAACCCCGACCTGTAATGTTCGTGTTTTGATTTTAATGACTGCGGAAGAAGTATGTCAACAGATTTGCCAAGCACTTCTTCTTTTGTATAACCAAAATCACTTTCTGCCTTCCTGTTAAAGTTGATGATAGAACCCTGCGCATCCGTTACAACAATACCAATGGTTGCATAATTAAACAAAGCCTCAAATTGTTTTATTGTATTTACCATTCTTTATGATATTATTGAATCATCGCTGCAAAATTAATCATCATTGTGCCAACAAAAATGATCTAAGCAATGATGATCACAATCTGTAAAAATTATTGTACAATCATAAGCATTATTTATTGCATAAAAAATGGCGGAAGTTTTTTCTGATTACCGTGCTGAAAAAAATCATGAAGAATCAGTGCTCTGTTTTTAAATGCTTTTGCTAAACACCTGGTTTTTTAAAGTGCTTATATTTTGCCTGCGCAGTTTTAAATCGAAAGCACTGGCAATATTCCTGATAAAAAAATGACCTTCGGGTGTAAGCTTTGCTGCTGTTTTATTAAACACAACAAGGCCATCTTCTGCAAACTCCTGCAAGGCAGGAAAACTGTATTCTTCCAGCAAAGGCAAAGATTCTTCAAGGAAATACGTTTTTCCTTTGCAGCAAATATCCAGTATGTATTGTTTGAAGATGATATCTTCTTCATTTAAAAAATAACCTTTGCGCACTGGTATTTCGCCATTATGCACACGCTGATAATACCCGGCGATTGTTTTTTCATTTTGCGCATATCCTGTACCGCTGTCACTTATGGCAGAAACGCCGAGACCGGCCAGCATGCCCGTATGCTGTGTTGTATAACCCATAAAATTACGGTGCAATGTTCCATTAGCAGAAGCTTTATATAAAGCATCGTGCCGTAATGCAAAATGATCCATGCCAATATCATAATAACCATTATCAAGCAGCAGTTTTTTGCCTGTTAAATACAGCTCAATCTTTTGTGTGGCGCCAGGCAAATCATGCTCATCAAACAGGCGCTGGGATTTGCTTGTCCATGGCACATGCGCATAACTGTAAAACGCAATCCTGTCGGGCTTTAATTGTAATACTTCATTAAAAGTTTGCTCAATGCTGTCAACCGTTTGAAAAGGCAGGCCGTAAATAAGATCGAAATTCACAGAAGTAAACCCGGTTTTTCTTGCCATGTAGGTTGCTTCCACAACATTTTCAAAAGGCTGAATGCGGTTAATGATTTTTTGTACATATTCATTATTATCCTGCACACCATAGCTTATGCGGCGAAAGCCGAGATCAAACAACATTTGTAAATGTTCTTTGGTTGTATTGTTAGGATGGCCTTCAATGCTGAACTCATGCTGCGGATGAATAACCACATCATCCAGCATATAATTCAATAAACGTTTTAAATTTTCAGGAGAAAAAAATGTGGGCGTACCACCGCCAATATGCAGTTCGCGTATTACCGGTTTTTCTTCCATTAAATGCCGGTAAAAACTCCATTCTTTCTGAATGGCTGGTATATATTCATTTTCCACCTTATGATTGGTGGTTATTTTTTTATTACAACCGCAATACGTGCAAAGCGATTCGCAAAACGGCAAATGCATATAAAGGCTTATGCCCCTGTTTTTATTATTGAGCATGAATTGCTCCCTGAAATTTTCTTTCCAGTCGTAGGCTCTTATATTATCCTGCCAGTAAGGAACGGTAGGATAGCTTGTATAACGGGGCACAGGCAAGTTGTATTTATGCACCAGCCTTTTGTCTATAAATGCTTTATTCGCCATTAGTCAAAATTAGCTGGCATGCACAGCGTGAAAGATGATTGCCGGCATAACCTGCTTCCGGAAAAGATGATTTAAATCATGCTTTGGCTGCAATGAAAAACTTAACCTGCTTATATCTTTTGATTTGTTTGCATGATTGCTTTAATTTAAAAGCCTCAAAACATACATAATAAAAATTGAGAAGAAAGAAATTAAGTATACAGAATTATAAAACCAGCATTAAATTTTTTCATCAACATAAAGAATCTGCGCATAACACCACAAAACGATTGCACATGAAAATTCCAAAATTTATTATTGTTGTTGCATCATTACTTTTTTTAAATACGGCCCTTTTTGCACAAGACCGGTACCAGCCCACGTGGGAATCGCTCTCAAAATACCAAACGCCGGAATGGTTTCGCGATGCAAAATTTGGCATCTTTATTCACTGGGGCGTTTATTCCGTGCCGGCGTTTGGAAACGAATGGTATCCGCGTAACATGTACCAGCAGGGATCTGAAGAGTATAAACATCATGTTGAAAAATATGGCACGCAAAATAAGTTTGGCTACAAGGATTTTATTCCCATGTTTAAAGCTGAAAAATTTAATGCGGATGAGTGGGTGGCGCTTTTCAAAAAAGCCGGCGCTAAATATGTAGTGCCGGTTGCCGAACATCATGATGGGTTTGCCATGTATAAAACGGCTTTGTCAAAATGGAATGCAGCAGAAATGGGGCCGCACCGCGATATAGTAGGCGAACTGGATACAGCCGTTAAAAAGGCTGGCTTGATTTTCGGTGTATCATCGCATCGCATAGAACACTGGTGGTTTATGAATGGCGGCAGGAAATTTAACAGTGATGTGAACGACCCGGCATACGCAGATTTTTACGGCCCTGCAAGAGAACAAAATGAAACAATGAGCCCGGAATATATGAATGACTGGCTGCTGCGCTGTACAGAACTGGTAAACAAATACCAGCCACAATTATTCTGGTTTGACTGGTGGATTGAACAACCTGCGCTCGAGCCATATCGTAAAAGCTTTGCAGCATATTATTACAATAAAGGCCTGGAATGGAATAAAGGTGTTGTAATAAATAACAAATATGCCATTGCTTATCCTGAAGGAACAACTGTACTGGATATTGAACGCGGTAAACTCACCGGCATAAGAAAACTGCCCTGGCAAACAGATGATGCCATCAGCTATAAATCCTGGGGTTATATACCGAATGACAGTTTTAAAACTGCCAAATATCTTATTAATAACCTGATTGATATTGTTAGCAAGAATGGCAACCTCTTATTAAATATCGGCCCGCGGCCTGATGGCACTATTCCCGAAGAAGCGCAGCAGCGTTTACTTGAAATGGGTAAATGGCTTGATATAAATGGCGAAGCTATTTATGCTACCCGGCCATGGAAAATTTTTGGAGAAGGCCCCACAGAAGTGGCCGGCGGTGCCTTCAGCGATGCAAAAGATAAACCTTTTACAGCCGATGATATACGGTTCACCACTAAAGGTGATACACTGTATGCCATAACGATGGATGTTCCGCAAAAAGATATTCTTATAAAAAACCTTTCAACAGCGCCGGGTAATGGAACAGTTGAATCGGTTGTATTGGTTGGAACGAATGACAAAGTGAACTGGTCTCAAACAAAAAATGGCTTAATTATAAAACCTCACAAAAATTATCCATCAGGTTATGCGGTGGTTTACAGGATAACATTTAGTAAATAATACGGCTTTAGCCTTTCATTAAATGCTTATCAAAGCCTGCGGCAACAAGCTGTTCGTAAGCCTGCCACACATCATCCGGAATTTCCTGGTAAACCTGGAATCCTTTGGACGGATAAAATTTTATGCGCTGCAAATCGCCTACCATAATATTGATTACTTTTTTAAGCGGTATTTCTCTTGTTGGATAATCTTCAAATGTAATTTGTGGCGAAGTAACCATCAGCTTTTTATCAGGCCAGTGCTGCTTAAAAGTGGCATAACTTCTTCTTTCCATATACGGCTTCTGCACCACGATGAAAGAAGATGGGTCAATCGTTTTTTCTTTCAGCAATTGTTGTGTAAACAAAATATTTTCACCGGTATTGGTTGATTTATTTTCAATAAGTATTGCATCTTTTGAAACCCCCATTTTTACGGCAACGTCAGCAAATAAATCTGCTTCAGACTGCGTCCACATTTCTTTGGTGAAATTGCCGAGCCCGCCGGAGAAAATAAGCAATGGCGCCCAGTCATCGAAGTATAGTTGTGCAGCGCGTTCCGCTACACGGAGGTCGTGGCTGCCTAAAGCCAGTATGCAATCTGCTTTTTCCAATGTATGATTGGTGTGATGGTAATCCCAGAGTTTTTTAGCCAGCTCAAGCGTTTCTGTATTCAGCATGGCGCTAAAATAAAACAGGAAATTGTTATTGGTGCGGCAATGCTTCTTTCATAAAAAGGTAAAGTAAAAATTTGGAATGCATTTTTGTTAAACCTTCTGTGAACTTTCGGCAATAAATATTAGAATTGCCACATTAATCGTTTAAGAGTTATTAATTGCTGATAAGAATTACGCTGGCATGGCTAAGGGCAAACGTTCTAAGAAAAAGTCGGGCAACAAATCGTTTATAATCGCTTCGGTTATCGTGGCGGCATTATCGGTATTTATCTGGGTTCAATATCTCATTAAACACAAAAAAGAAGCGGCCCGTTTTGCGCTTTATTCCGATTTTGGCATACAGGTGCCGCTGGGTTATAGTATTCATGGTATTGATGTAAGCAATTACCAGGGCAATATTCACTGGCCGGCAGTGGCGCAGATGCAGGACCAGGACATCACCATAAAATTTGCATTTATTAAAGCTACTGAAGGGCTTAGTAATGTTGACAGGCAGTTTAAACGCAACTGGCAAAAAGCAAGGGAAGCTGATATAACACGTGGCGCTTATCATTTTTTCCTGGCCACAAAAAGCGGCCGCAAACAGGCGCAGAATTTTATTAAGCATGTTCAGCTGCAGCCCGGTGATTTGCCCCCTGTACTTGATATTGAGGAATTATATGGCGTGCGGCCAGACAGTATGCGCAGCCGCATTCGGGCATGGCTTACCACTGTTGAAGATGCTTATAATGTAAAGCCGGTTATTTATACCAGCGCATCGTTTTACAAAAATTTTCTTGGCCGTGAGTTTGATGAATACCCGTTGTGGGTGGCGCATTATTTTGTAAAAGAACAACCCGGTGTGGCTGAAGGCTGGTATTTCTGGCAGCACAATGCAACAGGCAAGGTAAACGGTATAAAAACGCGGGTTGATTTTAATGTGTTCAGCGGCGATACCACTTTATTCAAAAGCTTGCTCGTGCGTTGATGCTGAATGCTTCGCATTTTTTAATAATGTCAGATTACCAGCTGCCATATTTCATGTTATCACAGTTGCGTCGCACACTTCAGCAGTTTATCTTTATCCAACAATTATGGAATACATCGAACATCTAAAAAAAGATAAAAAGCTTGCTGCCTATATAAACGGCCCTGTACATGAGCGCATACAGCCGAATAAAAATATTCCGCTGCAATTAATTGGCAGTATTATGAGCCAGCAGTTGAGCACAAAGGTGGCCGACGTTATTTATAAACGGTTTCTTGCCTTGTACAATAATAAATCACCGAAGCCGCAGCAGATAATTGATACACCGAATGAAATCCTGCGTGCTATCGGCTTATCAAATGCCAAAGTAAACTATGTGAAAAATGTAGCCGCCTTTTGCATGGTGCATAAGATAACCGACAAAAAGCTGCATGCCATGAGTGATGAAGATATTATTGCATTGCTTACACAAATAAAAGGTGTGGGCAAATGGACGGTAGAAATGCTGCTGATGTTTGCGCTTGGGCGTGAAGATGTTTTTTCTATTGATGATTATGGTGTACGTTCAGCAATGATTAAAATGTATAAGCTTGAAAAGCTTGATAAGAAAAAACTGAATGAAAGGCTGATAAAAATATCTGCGAAATGGTCGCCTTACAGAACGTATGGCTGTTTGTATTGCTGGCATTTAAAAGATAATGCGCCTGTGGTGGAGAAGGCGTAATTGAGTGCAAATAAT
>JAEWJV010000631.1 GCA_023386395.1 Bacteroidota bacterium | reverse complement strand
AAGGCAACCCACTTGGGTTACCCAATATTGCTTTCGCTATTCGGGCAAGGGTGGAAGGCTTAAGAGATTTTGGCCCGGCACTTAGCCCATTTAACTCATTTTTGTTTTTGCAGGGCGTAGAAACTTTAAGCCTGCGTGTAGAACGTACTGTTGAAAATGCACTGGCATTGGCGCAGTGGCTTGAACAGCATCCGAATGTTGAATTTGTTTGGTACCCCGGTTTGGAAAGCAGTCCCTATCACACGCTGGCAAAAAAATACCTGCCAAAAGGCGCCGGCGGCGTTCTTCAGTTTGGTATAAAAGGCGGCATTGAAAATGGCAGCAAATTTATTGATTCACTAAAACTTGTCAGCCATCTTGCAAATATGGGCGATGCTAAAACACTGGCCATTCACCCGGCATCTACCACGCATGAACAGTTAACGGAAGAAGAAAGAACGTCTGCGGGCGTTTTGCCAAACCTGGTACGCATAAGTGTAGGTATAGAGCATATTGATGATATCAAAGCAGATTTTGAACAGGCGTTCGAAGCTGTTTTTTCAAAATAGTTGTGTTGTAATTTTTATATGAATATTTAAATGTTCACAAGTTTGCAGCGTTTAATCAACCTGTGAACTTGTGAACTTCGTAAACAACTACAAAAAAGAGAAAGTGTCAAAAACGTTTACCTGTAACAAACCATTTAAACTGGAAAGCGGCAACGTATTAAACGGTTTTCATCTTGCTTATACCACGCATGGAAAAATGAATGCAGACAAGAGCAATGTGGTTTGGATATTTCATGCATTAACAGCCAACAGCGATCCTGCTGAATGGTGGGGCGGTCTTGTGGGCAACGATAAATTCTTCGACCCAAAAAAATATTTTATTGTTTGTGTAAACATGCCCGGCAGTTGCTATGGCAGCATCAATGCATTTGATATAAACCCGGCAACCAATAATTCCTGGTATCATGCATTTCCCTGGTTTACCACGAGGGACATGGTACGCACTTATCAGCATTTAAAAAATCACTTAGGCATTTCTAAAATCCATATCGGCATTGGCGGCAGCATGGGCGGTCAGCAATTGCTGGAATGGAGCATAGAAGAACCGGAACTGTTTCAATATATTATCCCTATTGCTACCAATGCATTTCATTCAGCATGGGGTGTAGCATTTAATGCATCGCAGCGTTTTGCAATTGAAAATGATGTTACCTGGAAAGAACAGCATGTAGACGCAGGATTGGAAGGCATGAAAACAGCGCGTTCAATCGCTTTGCTTTCTTACAGGAGTTATGATACCTATAAACTCACACAAAAAATAACGTCAGATGACTTGAACAGCAGGGAACGCAGTTCAGAAAGCTACCAGCAATACCAGGGCGAAAAATTAGCTAAACGCTTTAATGCATTTAGCTATTATTTTTTAAGTAAGGGAATGGATAACCACAATATTGGGCGCGGCCGTGAAAGTGCAGTTAAGGCGCTTGAACAAATTAAAGCAAAGGCGCTGGTTATCGGCATTTCAAGCGATTTGCTTTTCCCGCCAACGGAACAGGAATTTATTGCAGCGCATATTCCTTATGCGGAGTTCAGGGAAATACATTCACCTTATGGGCATGATGGATTTTTATTGGAGTATGAGCAGATCGAAGAAACCATTAAAACATTCTTATATAACAAAGTGGAAGAAGAAACATTGATAACGGCATGAGGAATGAACATTGACAGTTCAAGTCTTTAAGGGAATTAATAAATACGCAATATTCAATAATCGTTTTACGGTGTTTACAAATGAACATCAATTATTGTTTGTTGAACATTTCTTAAACCAAATTGAATGAATAATAAGTAATAACAACTAATAATTTATATATGGGCAAGGCAATTAATAATAACGGAAAGTATCATAAGAAACTAACGATAGGTTTATTTGGTTTTGGTGTAGTAGGCGAAGGTTTATATAAAGCACTTCAGCAAACATCTTCTTTAAATGCAACTATAAAAAAGGTTTGTATTAAACATCCCGGTAAAAAAAGAAATGCACCGGAAGAACTATTTACAACAGAGAAAGATGAATTATTGAACGATGAGGAAATAAATGTAATTGTTGAAGTGATAAATGAAAGCGAACCGGCTTTCGAAATTGTTTCAACGGCTTTATTAAACGGCAAACATGCCGTAAGCGCCAGTAAAAAAATGATAGCGGAACATCTTCCCAAGTTATTAGAGCTGCAAAAACAAACCGGCAAATCCTTTTTATGTGAAGCCGCGGCCTGCGCTTCCATTCCGGTTATAAGAAACCTGGAAGAATATTATGATAATGATTTACTGCATTCATTAAAAGCAATCGTAAACGGCTCCACCAATTTCATTCTTACAAAAATGTTTGAAGAGAGCCTAAGCTTTAAAGATGCATTATTGCTGGCGCAGCAATTAGGTTTTGCGGAAAGCGATCCTACGTTAGATGTGGATGGATGGGATGCCGTGAATAAATGGTCTATCTTATTGGCACATGCGTATGGTATAGTTGAACATCCGGATAATATTGTTTTCAGCGGCATTCAGAATATACAATCAGGCGATGCATTAGTAGCTAAAGAAAAACATTACGACATTAAGCTCGTAGCCCAGGCAAAGAAATTATTAAATGGAAAAGTAGCTGCCTTTGTTTTACCACAGTTTGTAAAAGCGGATGATCATTTATCATTTGTAAAAAATGAATACAATGGCGTTGTCCTTGAAAGCTCTTTTGCTGATAAACAATTCTTTTATGGCAAGGGTGCCGGCAGCTTTCCCACGGCTTCTGCAGTGCTGAGCGATATATCTGCATTGCGCTATAATTACAGGTATGAATATAAAAAACTATATCACCATATTGTTCCTGAATTAAGCGAAGATTTTTATATCAAAGCTTATGTAAGCTTCGATGACTGGCAATATATTCCCAAGGAAAAATTTGAATGGATTGAAGAATGGCATGCTGAGGCAGAACGTAAATATCTCGTTGGCGTTTTGCCTTTCACTGAATTAAAAAACAATAACTGGTGGAGGGAAAATAATACTTCGCTGATCTTATCACCCGAACCGGTTATTGAAGATGTGGAAATAAGAAGATTAAAAAAGAAGAGCCTGGAACTGGCAGGGGTTTAAAGTTTCTACCCACCGGAAACCACGAAAACAATATTTTGTTTTTGGCGGTATTTTACATTTTTTCCATCTCTGATGGCAGGTATCCACCTAGGACTTTTTCGTATTACACGAACGGCTTCTTCGGCAGTTTTATAGCCTGGGTCATTTTC
>JAEWJV010000616.1 GCA_023386395.1 Bacteroidota bacterium | reverse complement strand
AAAAAGCCCTTCCCTGTGGCAAACCCTTGCCACCTGGTTGATATTGACGGCCATGCCGGCAAGCTGCCGGAAGAGCTGCATTTCTTCAACCGAAATTTTGCTCGTAATCTTTGCTTTTATAACAACTTGCCTTATGTAAGCGGAAGGTTTTATTCCGGCTGATATTGCTTTTTCTTTCAGGATAAAATACTCCTGCCGGTTTAACCGTACAGAAATTCTAATATCCTTTTTGAATGGTTGCAAAGGCCTTCCACCTTTTGATTTTTTCACCGGCACATTTTCCATACACCTCATTTTTTCATCAACATTTACTTAAGCATATCTACCATAATTCCTTTTGCGACCAACGGGAGAAAAAGGCGAGCGTGGTTGGCCAAAAGGGTTTTTGCAGGACAACAACACCGCTCGCCTTACAAAACTTACAGTCAGCAAAACATATTCATAAGCATACCTCATTATATCATTTCTGTAGTTTTATTAAATCAACTCCTTAGCGCTTCGCCATTAAATAGCTGCGGACTATTGATGTCTGTTTATCCCAACCCCAGCCCTTTAGACCGCCTTAATGTTTGCTTCTTCTCCAGTTTTCCAAAATGCCTTAACCAATCGTTTAAATCCTTATAGCCGTTGTATAACCTGCTTTTATCTTCATACTTAACTGATCTGTTCAAAGCCTGCTCAACACATTTTCTTCCTGCTGCATCATGATCTAAATACAATTTGATATGCTCATGTTTTTCCATGAGTAAAAGGCTTCTTTCAAAAAAAGAAAGCGAGTTGAGGATAAGAAAATCTGTCAGTGTGTACTGTCGATTTTGATGAACCGTTTGCCAGCTTAAGAAGTCAAAAAAACCTTCAAAAACAGCAATGGATTTTGCCTGTTTTGCAGTTTGATCTCGTCCAGGAATTAGCTCCTGATCTTTTGCTGTTGAAATAAGATTTTGATCATTAATTTTTAATGGAATAATCCCTGAATCTACCGGCAAAATTTTTGCTGTTTGTTCTTTTGAAGCAGGTTCATTTTTCGCATCACCATTGTTGATGTAAGTAACATATTTTGGAGTACTGCTGAGTTTGAAAAATTCATTCCTCAACTCATATCCACCGGCATTATTTTTAAAGCCTATCGCTATAAATTCTTTGTCTTTATTATTCAGTTTAAAACTTACTTCATGGCAATACCTGTCAGCAACATTTTTATTGATGCATCTTTCTTTTAAATAGCGGCAAAGCAAAGGGTCTGTGATGGGCTGCTTTGCGGCTATTATTTTGATAGCCGTTTCTGCTGCATACCCTTCATTTATTAAACTATTTTCATGCAGGTGAAACAGCGTATCTTTTTGCTGTTGAAAAGAAAGTTGATTTTCGTTTTTTTTGGCATTATTCGTCAACAGCCTGAGCTTATTATCTGCAACATGCATCTCTAATTTTTGCAATGCCTGCTGCACATCGCAGTTGAAATATTGTATCATAAAATCTATTACGGTTCCACCATTGCCGGTGCCGTGGTCAAACCATACATTTTTACTTCTGTCTATCTTAAAAGATGCTGTCCGCTCATCTCTTAATGGTGATATATACCAATAATCATTGCCTTTTATTTTTGCAGGCGTATATCCTGATGCATATAAATAATCCACCAGGTCAACCTGGTTGGCCTCTGCACAATTCATAACCTCTAAATTTTAAAGTTGATTAAATAGTAGTGTTGCTTACAGTTGCTTCAAGCTGCTTTCTGATCATGGCTTCTATATCTGTTCTCAAGAAATAGCGCCTGGATTTGATCTTAAAACTTTTGAGTTTGTCCTGTCGCAGCCAGTCGTACAGCGTTGGTTTAGATACCTGGAATACAGCGCAAACATCACTGGCTTTTAATAAGGCTTTTTCAGGAAGGTGATCTGTTGGAGGCTGGAATGGCTGATTGATTTTCTCACTAACCACTTCTTCAATTGTTGATTTGATTTGTTTCCAAAACTCCTCCGGAGCCATGGGAAACAACATGGGTGTTTCTTGCATCTTTCTTCACTTTTATCTTGTTCACAATAAGAAATACTCTCACATCAAAAATAGAAAAGATAATTAGGGATAAATCACCTGTTCAGATTTGATAGGTGTTCAAAACATACTTCATTAACAATTATAATTTTTGGAATAATCAAAGTGTTTTAAATCGTATTAAATGAAGTAAAGCCTTGTGTTGTTTTGATAAAGTTTGATACGATTTGAATAGTGAATGCAATTGAAATTTTTAACATCCTTCGATTTATAATTTTGCTTTTCAATTGAATTTTCCCAAATAACGGAACGCCACTTGAACGATGAAACTAAAGTGTTTATTTACTATTTTAGCTGTAGTGCTGGCGAGACGAAGAAGTTCGCCCCATCATTATAGATACTTTTTTATTCTAAACAACCCTCTTCAACTCATCGTATGAAAATAATCAACCTATTCATTTTGATGCTTTTCTTTATTGCTTCCTGTAAAGAGAAAAGAATTCCTAATGAAATTATCATTGAAGGGCAAGTGAAAAATATGCCTGACGGTAAGATATACCTAACCGAAGCGCATTACTGGCAAATTCCACTTGATTCAACGATATGCACAAATGGACATTTTGTTTTTAAGATAAATACAGATTCATCGTTTATACCTTATATGGCAGCTATTCACTTTCCCGACAGTTCAAAACCAACTAAAATGGGAGGACTTTTCTTTCGTAACTATATGCTTGGTGCAGACAGTATAAAATACGCAGGCGATGCTTTCTATTTAGAAAACGGATACACCAAAATTGAAGGAGATAATCAAAGTAGATCACATTTAAGGGTATTTGCAGGAAAAGAAACTGATGTAATGTATAAGAATCAATCTACAGATTTTGGATGGCTTGGTAATATTGATTCAGCAAAACGATTTCAAAGAATTTCCTTTTTCAAAAAGGAAATAAAAAAGTACCCCTTCTCTTATTTTTTACTTCAAAGTATTTATGATGCTAAAGAACAATATTCAAAAGAAGAAATAAAAAAAATTTTATCCTTGTTTGACAATGACTTGCAAAAGTCAAAAATTGCCGACAGGTTTAGAACATATCTTACCAACAGGCATGACCCAGATGAACCATATCCTAATTTGTATTTACTAGATTCAAAAAATCAAAGGCAGTATATAATTGACACAAATTTTAAACTAACAATGCTTGCTTTTTGGGCAAGCTGGTGTGGTCCGTGCAGGATGGAAATTCCTACACTGAAAGAAATTCAAAAAGAATATAAAGGAAGGGGGTTAAACTTAGTTAGCATTTCAATAGATGACGATAAAGATAACTGGACAAAAGCATTAAGCCAGGAAAAAATGCCCTGGGCACAATATATTATAGATAAAGACAAGATTGATTTAGTTAAACAGCAATTTAATTTTTCGGCAATACCGCTGGTCGTATTTACAGATAATACTGGTAAAGAAATAATGAAATTTATAGGCTATGATAAAGAACAAAAGACTAATTACGAGGCTGTAATCAATAAATTTATTAAGTAAATTGACTACTTTCTGATAAAGGGTGCTGGGATCATTTTGACATTGAAATATTGAATTAAATTAAAAACCAATAGCTTTGAGTAACTGCATACTAAAATACTAAACCTTCAACCAACCAAAACGCTATATGATAGAACTAAACATCGTTAAAGAGCAATATGCAAGAATGAGCGACCAGGAATTGCAACTTTTTGCCGTCAACGAGGCTGATAAATTAACCCTTGAATCTTTCCATCTTTTAAAAGTGGAATTTGAAAAACGAAATCTCAATTTAAGCGTTATAGAATCCGCAGAGATTGATAAATCTTTGGCCGATCTGGACAGGCAGACTGTTTTTGAAAAAGCTGCCACCCTCGAATTTACGAATTCGATATGGACCTTTGCTTTAGACCAAAAGGAAGCTGGTAAGACTAATTTTGAAATCTATCATTTGCTTTTAAACAAAGGTGTTGATCAGCAATATGCATTCATGTTAACCCAAAGCCTTGATACGAAATCCAAAGAACTAAAGGAAAATTATACCAATGAAATAATTGCGGGGTGGATCATCCTGTACGTGGGGCTGCTGGCGATATACCTAGCTTTTAACCAAACGCTTTCAGGGATGTTTGGCTTGTATGGTTTTTTAATAACAGCCGGTGGCGGCTTTAAGATTTATAAAAGTGCTTTAAAGAAGGAGAAGTACCAAAAGATTACGCAGAATATAGAAGCGGAAAACAATACCTACGCAGAAAACCAAAATTAGAAAGCATAATCAGGCAGAACATCATCATGGCAGAAACGTTCCGGACTTTCCAAAACTTCAATAATCCAGCATTGGCTATGGAATTGGCGGAGAGGCTTAAACGGCAGGATATTCCATACCTGCTGGAAGAAAACAAAAAATTCCTGGATCCCGCTTTTTCCAATGACGCAGAACCAGACATTAGCATCAAGCTCAGACCGGAAGATTTCATGAGGGCTGGTGAGGTCCTTGGAGAGTAATACAAAGGCCAGTTGGATGGGGTGGATAAAGACTATTATCTTTTTGAATTCACAGATGAGGAATTGATGGAAATCGTTTCAAAGCCGGATGAATGGGGCCATTTCGATTATCAGTTAGCGCAAAAGTTTTTACGTGAGAGTGGTAAGGAAATAAAGCCGGAGGTGGCGGCACTGTTGAAGGCACAACGCCTCAATGAACTGGCGAAATCTGAAACGGTGCATAAATATTGGATTTACCTGGGTTATGTCTCTGCATTATTGGGAGGTTTGATCGGCATCTTTATTGGCTGGACACTGGCCTATTATAAAAAAACGCTTCCTGATGGTCAAAGAGTGTTTGCTTACCGCGAAGATGTAAGAAATCATGGTGCAAGAATACTTTTAATCGCATCCATAAGTCTGGTTGCATGGGTGCTGATAAGATGGTGTTATTTAAGTGGAATATAACTTGTTGGAAAAGGCAAAATTGGATTCGGCAGATGGGCTTGTGAATCCGAAAAGATATTAAGCTGGCCAAAGAAGCAAAACGGGGAATTGAAATATATCAATTCTCGACCAAACCATTATATTAGCTTATGCCATTTTTTAACTATAAACCATCAACTTCTAATCATGGGATTGTTTGATAAACTTTTCGGAAAGACAAATGCAGGTCATAACACCTCAACCCTGGCAAAGACAGCAGCGATGTTGGATGAAGACTTATACTGGGCGATCATTGACGAATCACTGCAAAATTCTGATAGCCAGGAAGAGCAGGAAGATTTCTTAATTGACCGCCTGCAGAAATTGACGCCTGTGGAGATCATCGGCTTTAGGCTTCGTACAGACAAGCTGCTCTATGACACCTACAATTCCGGGATGTGGTGTGCAGGTTATATAATGAATGGAGGCTGTTCGGACGACGGCTTTGAATACTTCAGGTGCTGGGTTATATCAAGGGGCAAAGATGTTTATGATAAGGCGAAAGCAAATCCCGACATGTTAATCACTGAACTGAATGAAGACATGGAGTCATTCGATTTTGAGGGCTTCTGGTATGTAGCACTGGAAGCTTTTCAGGCAGTAACCGGAAAGCAACTGTATGACTTCATAGATGAGGATAACTTCAAATTTAAAGAAGGATATTACCCGCAATTTGATTTCACGTGGGAGGAAGAAAAACCGGAGACCATGCAAGCTGTTTGCCCGCAACTTTTTGAAGCCAAATGGCAATAAACCGGCTGGGAGCAACTATCGGCATTAAATTCATTATATCCAATTGCAAAACAGCTGAATGGATATTGATACCTAAATCCTGGAAGATGTCTCTTTTATTGATCGAAACATGCGTGTAAAGACAAGCTCACTGCAAGAGGCAAAAAACAGGCACGACAAAACTATGCACAACATTCTTGACGATCTTAAAAAAGCTTTTTGGCGGTAAGAAAAAGCTTATAGTGAAGTGATTTGATAACAATGACAGTAAGGGGATAAGCCCTTAATAAATAATAATCAACCAGAAAATAATATGGAAACAAGAGATGACAAAATTTTAAAAGGCTTTTATAAGCAATCTGCAGATAAGATTATTCAGATTCTTGACAAGGTTAAAGAAGATAAAGAAAAGAATATCAGGCGTTGGGTGTGGGAACTTATGCAAAATGCAAAAGACGCTAAAAATCGTTTTGATAAGGTGAATATTAGTATATTCCTAAGCCAAACCAAACTAATTTTTTCACATAATGGTAATCCATTTAGTGAAGACAACTTAATAAGCCTTGCACAGCAAGTTAGTTCAAAAGATTCGGATAATGAAGATGAGGAAGTGACAGGAAAGTTTGGAACAGGTTTCATTAGTACTCACCTGCTCTCAAACATTATTTACATAAATGGGTATTTAAAACTTGACAACAAAAAACATTACAAATTCAAATTACCGTTAAATCGCCAGGCTGAAAGCTCGGAAGAACTTATTCCATTATTGGAATCTCTTATTGAAAAAATAAGAAGGCTTGATAATGATCCTGATTTTATTGAGGAAAATTTATATGAAGAAAAAAGAAAAGCAGATGATTTGCATACAAGCTTTACTTATCCTTTGATAAATGAGTTTAGTAAGACTGCAGCCCGGAAAGGAATAGAAGATCTGTTAAACACACTTCCTATTACGCTTATCTTTCTTGAGAAGATAGGAAATGTACAAATAGTAAATGAGGTTGATGATGTTATAGAAGATTATACTTGCAAAATTGAGAAAGAGGAAAAACTTCTTAGTTTTTATAAGGTTACTAAAAATTCTTCGATTAATGATTCTACTAGTTTTTATTTTATTAAATGGAAACAAGATGATGTGCAAATCGTAGTACAGGTAAATAATTTTTCAGAGCTGGCATTGATTGATAATAATGGTAAGATTCCGATTCTATACCGCGACTTTCCTTTGATTGGAAGTGAAAAATTTCATTTCCCATTTTACTTTAACGGTTCAACATTTCATCCTACAGAAAATCGTGATGGCGTTTTAATTAAAGGCGATGGCAAAAAGCCTGAGCATAATAAAGAATTACTTCTAAAAGCCAGGGATTGTGGTATTGAATTTACAAAATGGCTTCTCGGCAATAACGCATCTAATCTCTACATTTTAGCCAATACGCGTATTCCATTCGTGCCCGACATCAACGAAGAAACAAAAAGGTGGCTTAAAGAATATCAAATTGAATGGCGTAAAGCGATTATTGATTTTAATCTT
Organism: Bacteroidota bacterium; assembly: GCA_023386395.1. GTDB lineage: Bacteria > Bacteroidota > Bacteroidia > Chitinophagales > Chitinophagaceae > Parafilimonas. Next base: position 3,250 of record JAEWJV010000616.1, on the reverse strand, counting down.
GTGGAAACTAAAAATGGTAAAACGTCAATTAGAAATGCAAAAGTCCCTTTCTCAAACTGTGGTCTAAAAAAAGAAGATTCCGACAATCTTTATCCATTTGCTGTTGAATTATTGGGAGAAGATCGTGTTCCTGGCATTGATATCTTACATGATTGGATAAAAATATTTGAACCTTCTGCTGAATATGACACGTGGGAGGCTAGTGTTTTATATAATGAGGAGCATATCTTATCATCGTTTGAGGAGCAATCATTGGAATCTTTAATATTTGGTAAAGACGAGATAACTAATGATTGTCAAAAAATAAAATGGTTGAATAATTTTTTTAAACACTTAGGAAGATACAAAAAGCTTGAATTACTTGATGAATACAGCGTTGTTCCCAACCAATATGGTAATTTTTCAAAAATTTCTCAATTGTGGTGGGAGAAAAAAGATGATCAAATACCAGATGAAATATTAGACGTTCTTAAGACACTGGAAAAAGACTGGAGAACAACAATGGTTCATAGAAATGTATCCTTTGAAGGATTACCTAAAAGGGAAAATGGTTTAGCAGAGGCATCTAAAGAAATAAATACAATACTTGTTGAGGAAAAAAAGGAAAAGGGAAAAATAGTTTATGATTTTAATTATAGAATAAATGCAAAGGAAATACTTACAGAAATATTACGGCTCATTACAGACAATATTGACAAGAATTCATTTAGATATAAAACATTTGAATTTTCAAAAGAATTCTTCGCTTTTGCGGAAGATTTTAAATTGGTAAATAATCTGCAGACTTTTTCTTTTGATAAGGCTTCAGAATTGATGATAAAACTTTTAAACGAATCAATAGAAAAAAGTTTAAATGTTTCGGGGTTAAGTAAAATACTTAATAAAGATTTAAGTCAATCAATAATATGGCTAAACTCATATCTTGAATTTCTTCAGAATTCACAAAAGTTCAATTATTTAATAAAGTATGGCAATATAGTACCTAATCGAGAGCATGATAACAAATTATGTGCTTTTGAAGATTTGTATAACTATGGTACAAAAGAGCAAGAATTAAATGACGAACTAATAAAGATTTTAAAGGAGTTTGATTCAAAACAAGATTGGAACGAAAAACTTGTCTCTGATGGTATCAGTATAAACCTACCAAATACATATAAGTTTGACGAACTTGGCAATGCTATAAATCAGATTGTTGACTCAATAAGAATCAATGAAAATGAAGAAAATTTTAGAGATCAACTTTTAAGCTTAATAGAATGGTGTAATAAGAACGACAAACTTGCAAAGCATTATTTGTCTGAATTCGTTGAAAAGGCCATTAGAATATTTTTTATTCTTACTGTAGAAAAAAGTAAACATAGCGGTGATATCGTAAAGTTGATGAAACAACCTGAGAAGTTAGCAGATTTAGTTAAACTCGCTGAGTCTGGAATAAATCTTCAGGAAATTAGCGCGATTGCCGAAATTGCTAAAGATCCTAAGCAAATGCAAAAGATCAAAAAGTATGCTGTAGAACTAGAAGAAGAAAAACAAGAATTTAAATTTAAACTGCAGATTGGTCGGACAGTGGAAGAATATTTTGAAGACATTTTAGAATCAGAACGCCTAAATGCAGAAGTTAAATACAAAGGTTCGGGGTCTCACGATTTTGTAATTAAAAACCCAGCTAATAATAAAGAATTTTTTATTGAATTAAAATCACATAAACATGGGGATAAAAAAACACCTATTAAACTTGCAATATCGCAAGTTAGGTTAGCAGTAAATGAGTCTACAAGATTTGGGTTATGTGTTTTAGAAAGACCACAACGAGATAACTCCGATATTTATAGATATATTAAACAGAATTTAAAATATTTGGGAGGCTTGGGCACAGATTTTCAACGAGTGGTTGCTAAAGCTAAGGTACTAGATGAAATAATAAGAGATCCATCATCCATAAGCATTGAATTAAAAGACATTGTTTATGGAGTAAAAGTTTCACATGATTATCTTGAGGCAAGATGTAAGCCTTTTCAGGAATTGATTCAAAAAATAAAAGTTGTTTTACAGTAACGCTGTAAATATTTTATGTAAAGAATTTAAGAAAATTTAATTTGCAAACAGTATAATCTCAAAATATTCAAAATGCTGAAATAAAGAGCCACTCCAAGTTTAAACGGGAGTGTTTAGGTAACGGCCTAAAGGACAGAACGGCTTTCGATTGGCAGAACCCCTTTAATGTACGGATAGAGGACTTGTCATTTTTACCCATAACATTTCGCATGTCTTATCCTTATACATTCAATGCCTGTTGACAAAAGGAACTGCTTGGATGAATATTTCGCTCCATAGTGGGCTGCATTGCAATATTTATTTCGCAATTCGCAAATTGCGAATCAAGAATTTTAATAGCTATCAGATTGAATATACTATAAACAGGTATAGTGGTTTCAATGCTTATGTTGTGACTGTTTTTCTCTGCTTGCGATAAAGATTTGTAGTTATACAGCAAATCCAGATTAAAAATGTAGCAAAAGTTATTTTTTGAATTACAGGCAAATAAACAATCAACTCTTTGTTGTAATAGCACAAATTGTTAAGTCCTACAAGCAAAATATTTAGAAGCCCAAAAGCAAAAAGCCCAAACCATTTGTTTTTGTAAAGCCCGGCAAAAGTTCCAATAGTTGCAATTGCTCCAAATGATGATGCCAGGTTTGTTATTAAATCGTGATTGATATTCGTAAACAGCAACAAAGCAATTGTCATAGAAAGTGTTCCTGAAATTTGTATTACAAGCCTGAGTTTATGGTTGAGGTTAATTTTATTTGGAAACAGGAACCAGAAATAAGCAAGCGTAAAACAAAGTAGGAACATTGCTGTTAAGGCAACTGGTTTAGCAGGATTTAACTGCCCGTTAATGGCGTTTTCATTTAACAGGTTGCACCAATAATTGTTTGTCCAGCTAAAGCCAACAGCGTTTTTATCAGCCTGTGAACCGCCCGGGTATAAAAATGTGGCAACAATGTAAAGCACAACAAAAAACACTGTTCCAAGAATTGGTATCAGCACCAAAATATTTTTTATTTTGTCAGCCTGTGCAAAGCTTATTTCGGATTGCTGTGTAATGATCTTGTTGCCCCGGGATAACATTTCCTGCAACGATATTTTCAATTTTTTGTCGGGTAGCATCCGGTAACATTTTCAATGAAATTACTCAAATTAAACTGAACAAAATTGACCTGTAATGTAGTAGTGAGGATTACGC
>JAEWJV010000602.1 GCA_023386395.1 Bacteroidota bacterium | reverse complement strand
GTTATTTTATCTTCTTCCGTTGATTCCAGTACATTATAAACACGGGTGCTTTTTGGTGCCGCATTGCTGCCGGCAACGCTAGCTGTATTGGATGACGACGGTGCCTCAGGTGGCGGCGTTTTAGCATTATCTGAAGCGGAAGGTGAATTAGAAGCCGGATTATTTTTGGCTGCGGCCGCTGCTGCTGCAGCTTCTCTTTTCTTTTGCTCTTCGAGCGCTTTTAAACGGGCCGCTTCTTTGCGTTTGGCTTCAGCAATTTCACGGTTAATAATTGCCTGCAAAGCGCCTTTCAGTTTTTGCTGGTCGCGCTGGTTTTGTTTTATTTGTTTGGCAACATCGCTTTCCCTGCCCTTTAAATTATTTAAAACATCATCCTGTTCTTTTTTATCTTCTTTTAAAACAGTTAGCTGTTTGCCCTGTTCAGCGAGGGTAGATTTTTTTTCTGTTTTGTTTGATGTAAGTGTTTCAATTTTTTGTTCGATAACCCTCTGCGTTTTTTGAATAGTGTTTACCTGCGTTTCGCGGTAATCGCGGTAACTTCTGAGATAAGCTATACGCTTAACAGCATCATTAAAACTTGTTGCAGAAAAAATAAAATTCAGGTAGTCGTAATTGCTGCGGTTCTTATAGGCAAATACCAGGCTTTTGGCATAATTCTCTTTAAGCGAATCAAGCTCCCGCCTCATCCTGTTTATATCAAGCTGGCTGGTATAAATGGTGTTATCAAGCCTTCTCAAATCTTTATTAATACTATTGATGAGCGCATTGCGCGTTCTTATTTTTTTCTGCACCAGCGCCAGTTGGCTCAGCGATTTTTTCTTGCTTGATTTTATTTGGTTAAGGGTGCCGTTTAATTCAGCTATTTCACGTTGCAGTTGCTGCTGCCTCTTCTGTATATCTTCTTTACTTTCATCCTGCGCAGCCGCTGCCATTGCTATGCTTAAGCACATAAAAGCTGCAAACAGTTTTTTTATCATGAATAATTTTGTTTGAGATGATTGCTGCTAAATTAACGATACGAAATGCTTATTCGTATTTAACACGGTAATTTTTTGAAATTGTAAACACAAAACTCAGCGGCTGGTTGAAATTATAATCCTTAAAATTCAGGGTAAGGCTTGCCGGTGATTTACCGCTTACAGCAATATCCCGGCTGGCAGAAAAGTTGAAATTATCAACAACATGATAATCGTTATAAAAAATATTAGCGCCGGTTACGTCGCTGCTGCTGATAGTTTCATAATTACTTTGCCCGAGTAAAAAATCATTTTTTGTAAATGAATAAACAGAACGCAGCACTTCATCAGAATCAGAAACAGTAATAGAATCTTTTTTAACCTGGTAATTATTGCTGCCATCTAACACAGCTTTGCCCAAAATAATATTTTGGAAATCGCTGAAACCAAGCGGCAGTTTGGTTATTTTCTGCAGGTGTTCAATGCTGCTCAATTGAACTGTGTTCTCCAGCTTGTTGATGATTTTAACGCTGTCGGGCGTTACCAAAACCCTTGCACCTTCTATGTTTAAAGGGCCTGTTATAGATATCCAGATAATACTATCCTTCAGCATTTTTATATACACTGTTACATTACCTGCAGCCTGCGGTGAACTAAAGCTTGCTTTTGCACGGCCATAAAATGTATTAAAGTTTAATGGAGCGTTGGCAACGTTCATTAATTGCTGCTTTAACATAGCCGCTGAATCGGCGGATTTTAATTTAACAGCCGGAGATGAACTTACTGCAGAATCATTTACCACATGCTGTGCTTTTTTTGCAGTGCGGCAACCAACCCCGCTCATTAAGCCAAAAACAAAAACAATAAAAATTATCCGCTGCATATTATTTCCCCGTATGCCCAAAGCCGCCTTCGCCGCGTTTGGATTCATTTAAAACTGTTACTTCTTCCCACGTTGCCTTTATAACCGGCTGAATAACCATTTGTGCAATTCTTTCTCCGTGCTGAATTGCAAAAGGCTCAGCGGAAAGATTAATCAAAATTATTTTCAATTCACCGCGGTAATCACTGTCAATTGTGCCGGGCGTATTCAAACAGGTGATGCCATGTTTTATAGCCAGTCCGCTGCGCGGCCTTACCTGCGCTTCATAACCTAAAGGCAATTCAATAAACAGGCCAGTTGGAATTAAAGCCCGCTGCATGGGCAACAGATTAACAGGTTCGGAAAGATTGGCCCTTAAATCCATGCCCGATGAGCCGATAGTTTCGTAGGCAGGCAAGGCGTTTGCAGAATTGTTTATGATTTTAACGGTGATAGTTTGCATGAATTATTTTTTAAAACACTCAATATTCAATCATCAGTTTTCAATACGGAACCGCTTCAAATTGAGCATTGATTATTGATTATTTTTCTCTCTCCAGCAGCACCGATGCATACGCCACCACGCCTTCTTCCCTTCCCACAAAACCTAATTTTTCTGTAGTAGTGGCTTTAATAGAAACATCTTTTTCTGTTAAACCTAAAATATCCGCAATTGTCTTTTGCATTTGCTGAACATAAGGTTTTATTTTAGGCGCCTGCAGGCACAGGCTGCTGTCAATATTAATTATCCTGTAGTTTTCTTTTTGTATAATCTGATTTGTTCTTGCCAGCAATATCTTACTGTCTATACCTTTAAACTCGCTGGAAGTATCGGGGAAATGTTCGCCTATATCGCCCAAACATGCAGCGCCAAGCATGGCATCACAGATGGCGTGCAATAAAACATCAGCATCACTATGGCCCACAGCGCCTTTTGTATGCGGCACTTTTATACCGCCCAGCCAAAAATCGCGGCCTTCTTCCAGCCTGTGAAAATCTATTCCGGAGCCAATTCTTATATTCATAATATTTACAACTATATTTTACTACTAAGACAAAGACACAAAAATTAAATCGGTGTTTTGTGCCTTTAAGGCTTCGCCTCTTTTAAAACCCTCATGAAAAAAGCGAAGGTAACTGCCCCCGCTTTAAACTTTATTTAAATTGTGTTGAAATAATATTATTCCTGCGCACCAAAATCAAACAAAAGGCTGAAGCGCAAAGTATTTGATAAAGGGTTTCTTGTAACGCCGTTGCCTGATGGGGCAAGATAAGAGAAGTTGAAACCATATATCTGGTATTTTATACCCACACCCGCTGTAAAATAACTGCGGTTGCCCATTTGCTTGGTTTCTTTATAATAACCTGCACGGATAGAAAACATATTATCGTAAGTATATTCCGCGCCAAGAGAACCTGAATAGGCATTATCGCCAAAAGATTTAAACCAACTGTTGAAAACGCTTTGTGAATGATATTCATTAATAGCAGCATCATCAGCATCGGTATCACCAGTCAGCTCGGGAAAGGCTGGTACGAGTAATTTATTTACTTCTGCCGCCAGCGTAAACTTATGCATTTCCTGGAAAGCCCAGGTGTAAGCGCCGCCAATGCCCATATTAGCAGGAATATAATCCTTGGTTTCTGCATTATCTGTATAACCAATTTTACCGCCAAGGTTAGAG
>JAEWJV010000272.1 GCA_023386395.1 Bacteroidota bacterium | reverse complement strand
GAATAAGGGTACCAGGTATTATTGGTTGCCTGCGGCGCCAGCAAAGCATAATCTTTTACATTAAAATAACCGGCAAGCGAAAGTATGTCTTCGGCAAATGCGCCGCGGCCATGAACCATTACCAGCGCCTTCTCTGCTTCGTTTAAAACTTTGCCTGCGGTGAATATTTTCTTTTGATGCATATCAGGCAAATTTTTCTGCGTTGAAATTTACCGGCGTTACAGCCTCCTCAATTATTTTACGATGCGGCTCATACCATTCAGGCAATTTTAAAGCTTCGCCTAAATGCGCTTTATCTTCATCAATAGCAAAACCCGGATCTGCTGTTGCTACTTCAAACAAAACGCCGCCCGGCTCCCTGAAATAGATGGAAGTAAAATACTGCCTGTCCAGGATAGGAGTGGGATTTAGCATCCGCTGCGAAATCTTTTCACGAACGGCTTCCTGCGATTGTTTATTTGCCGTTGCAAATGCAATATGATGAACAGTGCCGCCACCGCCAAGCCCGCGCAAACTGTCAGGCGCACAAATTATATCTACATAATTGCCGGGCGTATCCTGCGCTGCAAAACGAAAACGGTTGCTTTGTTCGCTTATCAGTTTATGATCCAATTGTTCGGTGAGTAGTGCCGCCGTTCTTTCATAACCTTCTTCCCAAATTTCAACATTGTAAAAACCTTTTACAGCATATTCAATTGGGATATAGCCATAAGAAAATCCTTTGCGTTCATCTTTATTATTAAAAACCAGTTCAAGCCCAAGCCCGTCTTCATCTTCAAAATAAATATAGGCTTCATCGTTGAACCTCTGCTGCGGCTGTTTAAAATTTACATTGAACTTTTTTAACCGTTCCTGCCAGTAATCAAAAGACGACATCGGTACAGAAAATGAAGTTGTATTCAGCATGCCTTTGCCATGACGACCTTTGGCAATATTGCCATAAGGGAAAAACGTAAGTATGCTGCCAGGTTCGCCCATCTCATCGCCGTAATAAAAATGATATACTTCAGGCGCATCAAAGTTTACGGTTTTCTTTACAAGCCTCAATCCCAAAATGCCTGCATAAAAATCAATATTCTTTTGCGGGTTGCCGGCAAGCGCCGTTACGTGGTGTATCCCGGTTACCAGATTATCCATTCGAGTGTGTTTTTAGTGGTGTGTATTTTTTAAAAAGCGTACAACAATTTTATCTATCGGTAATGACACTGATTCCTCTGTAAGCTCATCCCATTCAATCCATCTCAGTACTTCACTTTGTCCCTGCGGATCTGCTGTTTGATTCGGTTGAAAATCAAAAACCTTTGTTTTCACCTGCAGCTCATTTAATCCCTCAGCCTTTACAAAATAGTAAATTGAAATTATCTGGTCGCACGGATTAAATGCTGACTGCTGAAAATAATCTGTTGTATAAATATGATCGCCAACTATAACATCAAGTCCTGTTTCTTCTTTAAATTCACGCTTTAAACAATCCCTCGTGCCTTCACCCAGCTCAAGCCCGCCGCCGGGGAATTTGGTAAAATAATTGCCCCGGATAAATTCATCGCTCACTAAAATTCTTTTATCATTATCTAATAAAATACCGTAAACGCGAACGGTATATTTAGTTATTGCCATATGCTAAAATACAGAGATAAATGCTGGTGAAATAAAATTAAAAAATGTTTGAATTAATTTTTGCTTAACACGCATCTTACCCTTTCCGGGTTCGAAACTCCGATTATCTTTAACCTGTAAATTTGTGCAATGCGGAATATTTCTACACTTATTATTTGCATGTTGTTATCAGGTTTCATGAATGCGCAACCTGTTTCTGTAATATTTGATTCTGATATGGGGCCTGATTATGTTGATGTGGGCGCCATTGCATTACTACATGCTTTTGCTGATAAAGGTGAAGCCAACATTCTTGCCACCATTGCCAGCACCAAATATGATGATGTCGCTGCCGTATTTAGTGCATTCAATACATATTTTAAAAGGCCTAACATACCAATAGCCGTTCCCAAAGGCGAAGCGCTTGAGCTGCGGGATTTTCAGCATTGGACTGATTCAATCGTAAAAAATTATCCGCATGCTGTAAACAGCAACAGGGATGTGCCGGATGCCGTGGCTTTATACCGCAGGGTTTTAGCCATTCAGCCAAACAATAGTGTAACTATAATTACAGTTGGATTTTTAACCAATCTTAAAAACTTATTACAATCAAAGGCTGATATGTTTTCGCCATTGAACGGTGAACAATTAGTGAAACAAAAAGTAAAGCAACTGGTAAGCATGGCAGGCAGATTCCCTTCTGGAAATGAGTTTAATATTAACCGTGATTTTATAGCTGCCAAATATGTATTTGATCATTTTCCGGCGCCTGTATTGTTTTCAGGTTTTGAAATAGGGGAGAAGATAAAATGCGGCATCCCGCTTATTCAAAATGATTCTATTACACAAAGCCCGGTTAAGGATGCTTTCCGTATTTCAATTCCGCAGGCAAAAGAAGACAGCGCCGGCAGGAAAAGCTGGGATGAAACGGCTGTGCTGGTTGGTGTGAAAGGTTATAAAGACTGGTACACGGTGAAGCAGGGCAAAATAATTATTAGTGATAAAGATGGCAGCAATACATGGATGGATGATAAGACTTCAAAACAATACCATCTTGTAGAAAAAGCGGAGCCTGCTGTTGTACAGGAACTGATTGATAAATTAATTATGCATAAACCGGGAGAGAAGGAGTGAAGGCATTGGCAGGCGCCAAACAGGTTTAGTCAAATTTTGTTGGTTAAAAATTAAATTGTTCTGCAATGGCCGATTGATAGCCGGCACAAAGCAAAAATTAATAACAGGAATAGCTAAATTTAAGGTTGTTTTGCAACAAGAAACCGGCAACTGATGAAGCGATTACTGTTCCTGTCTTCCTATATTTTTACAATACTTGTATGCATATTCATGCTTACCAAACTTTCATTAAACGGTTACATCACTGATTTTTATTTTTTCGTTATCAGCATCTTACTTAACCTTCTTGCATTTTGGGTGTTCAGCCGCATTAGCGGGGCTAAAGGTATAGGCATTATTAACCTGGCCTTTGCCTCCTGGCAAATAATTGGACTCTGCATTTTTTTATGTGTCAGCACTTTGCAGGTTGATAAAGTATATACACCGGCAAACAATAAGCACAATTTATATAGTGCACTATTGGGCTGGCACAACCGGGCTTACTTCAGGCCGTATAAAAACAATGACTTATGCAACGGTGTATTTTGGCAAACAAAAGTGCCGTGTTATTTTCCCCTGATTGAAATAGAAACAAGCAGGGATAAATGCCACAATATTGATAATATTCCGGATTATGACTGGCTTTTCAAACACGTTCCGGAATAAAAACAGCGGGCATAAATTTTATTTTTTAAACTTCCCGCTGCGCCTCTATGGTTTTTTGTGTTTCTTCCTGACTGGCGTATTCTTCTTCAGGTTCAGGCAGGATTTTTATAACGGAATCCTGCAGCGATATTACCGATGACGCAGAATATAAGCCTATAAATTCGCCTGAATAAGTATAATCAATCAGCGTAAGTTTTACAATGCCATCAACTGAAACCTCAATATAATTTCCATAGCTCAGCAGGCTGAAATGAAAGCTCCTGTCTTCATTTACTTTAAAGAGGCCTGCCTGTATATCAT
>JAEWJV010000448.1 GCA_023386395.1 Bacteroidota bacterium | reverse complement strand
GGGTAATGACGACCGCTATGGGCGTGGCTCGGTAGGCGTGGTTGAAAGCCATGGCGTGGTTCCGACAGATGAAGACCCTGGCCGTAAAATTCATTCACCTAACCTGGAAGAACCACTTGCTGCCGCCCACATGGGTTTGATTTATGTGAACCCTGAAGGCCCGGATGGTAATCCTGACCCGATAGCAGCTGCCGTTGATATAAAAGAAACTTTCAGGCGCATGGCAATGGATGATGAAGAAACAGTTGCGCTTATTGCCGGCGGGCACAGCTTTGGTAAAACACATGGTGCAGCACCCGCCACACACCTGGATAAAGAGCCTGAAGGTGCCGACCTGGAAATGCAGGGTCTTGGATGGCGCAATAGTTACGGCTCGGGGAAAGGGCCTGATACCATTACCAGCGGGCTGGAAGTTACCTGGTCCAAAACGCCGACACAATGGGGCAACAGTTTTTTTGAGAACCTTTTTGGATATGAATATGAGCTTACCAAAAGCCCGGCAGGTGCACACCAATGGGTGGCTAAAGATGCGCCTGATATTATACCGGATGCTTTCGACGCCTCAAAAAAACATAAGCCAACCATGCTTACAACAGATTTGTCATTAAAGCTTGATCCGGCTTATGAAAAAATATCAAGACGCTTTTTGGAAAACCCTGATGCCTTTGCAGATGCCTTTGCCCGTGCCTGGTTTAAATTAACGCATCGCGATATGGGCCCCCGCTCCCGTTATCTCGGCCCTGATGTACCGGAAGAAATATTGATATGGCAGGACCCTATACCGGAAGTTGACCATGTATTGATAGATGATAATGACATTGCTGCCTTAAAAGCAAAAGTGCTGGCAACAGGTTTAAGCGTGGCTGAACTGGTTGCCACAGCATGGGCCTCTGCCTCTTCTTTTCGTGGATCAGATAAGCGTGGCGGCGCCAACGGTGCCCGCATTCGCCTGGCTCCTCAAAAAGACTGGATTGTGAATAACCCTGTACAGTTGAAAAAAGTATTGGACACGCTGGAAAACATTCAGCAGGAATTTAATGCTGCGCAAACAGGAGGCAAAAAAGTTTCACTCGCCGACCTGGTCGTATTGGCAGGCGCTACCGCTATTGAAAAGGCAGCAAAAGATGCAGGCCATAATATAATTGTTCCTTTCATTCCCGGCCGTATGGATGCTTCGCAGGAGCAAACTGATGCAGAATCATTCAGCTACCTGGAACCGCTTGGCGATGGTTTCCGCAATTATCGTAAAACCACCATTCCTGTATCAACAGAAGAGCTGCTGATAGATAAGGCGCAACTGCTCAATCTTACCGTGCCTGAATTAACAGCATTGGTGGGTGGCATGCGTGTGCTGGATGCCAATTACGACAATTCCAAACATGGTGTTTTCACGCAAACGCCCGGCAGGCTTACCAACGATTTCTTTGTAAACCTGCTTGACATGAATACGGCATGGAAAGCCACAGATGACAGCAGAGAGTTATATCTTGGCAGTGATCGTGCTAGCGGCCAGCCTAAATGGACTGCCACACGCGCTGATCTTGTATTTGGTTCCAATGCAGAGCTGCGTGCTGTTGCAGAAGTGTATGGCAGCGTTAACGGGCAGGGAAAATTTGTACGGGATTTCATAGCCGCCTGGAATAAAGTAATGAACGCAGACAGGTTTGATTTAGCATAAAATTAAAAGCCCCGGTATTTGAAAAGGTTGCCTGAATAACGGGCAGCCTTTTTTTGTTGATATAAGATACCTGAAAAAGTTTATTCGCAGCTAAATGGTGTTTATTAAATAATAGTTTGATGACCGGCACAGTAAACAAAAAGTAAAATTGAAAAGCATTGACTTGTAGTTCATCTTTTTGGATTTTGTATTATTCGGTAATATTGGTACTGACAAAAAAATAATAACACCTTAGTAATGCAAAAGACTTTTTTGATTTTCGCTGTTATCTCTCTGCTTAGCTGTTATGATTTGGCTAAACAAGAACTGATGCGTTACACAACATATACTTTAAAACAATATCCAATAAAAGATGAACAAAAGGAAAATGCTAGTGATAGTCTGAAATTGTCTAAAATTTTGGATAGTGCTTTAAAGTATGCCTGGCAATTTAGAAGCAAGGAGTTTTTTAAGCATGATTTTAAAGCATATCCAGATGATACCTCATTTGTTGTAACAGTACAAATAATATATGGATATCTGTTCTCAAAGGGCAAAAAACATTTATTAATAAGGCAAGAAGTTCCATGGGCAACTTATTGCAACGTTTATCTTTTTCAGGATGAGCAATTCAAGGCAGTCATTAAAAGGGAACAGGGAGGAATGACTTATATTGGTGATACAGCCACAGATGTAAATGGTGACAATAACAAAGACTTTGTAGTTCATTGGTATCCATCGTCAGGTTGTTGTTTGGCAGAAATGTATAATGTTTATTTGTACCAATCACAAGAAGGCAATTTTACCCATGACTACCAATTTATAAACCCAACATTTTTTCCCAAAGAAAAAATTATCATAGGTCTAGAATATGGCCATCCCGGTGAAACCGGGCTTTACAAATACAAATGGAATGGCTTCCAAATTGATACAATTGAATTTATATATCCATGTTATGATCAAAAGAATAAGTTCGTAAAAACGACACACCAAGAATATAGACCAACAGAAAATGAAGGTGTTATTCTTAATAGGTTACCAAAAGACTATAGAGAAATTGATAGTAATTCATTAAAATGGTTTTTTGATAGATATTAAAACTTTCGCTATCAGTTGTTATGTCCTATATCTGTTGCAATGTTTATTTCCCTGTACTAAAAAATTTTACCAGTTTCGTGTAATTCGGCATTAATGCTTAAAGATGATAATATATGAACAAACTAACGAAAGTCTTATTTATAATTTATCTCATCGCATTGTGCTGGATTTTGCTGTTTAAGTTAGGCGTTCAATTTTCTTATATGGACAACAGGAGCGTAAACTTAATACCGTTCAAAAATCTTTTAGCACCGAATGGTAAAGTTGATATTGGTGAAACCATTATGAACGTGATAATTTTTATACCGCTTGGCATTTATGCAGGTATTTTATTTAAGAAATGGTCTTTTAAAAGCAATGTTTTTTTCTTCTTCCTTGTAAGTTTAATATTTGAAGCACTACAGTTTATTTTCAGGATTGGGGCTTTTGACATTACAGATATAATTACGAATGCTGCAGGCGGAATAATTGGATTACTGATATTTAAAGTGTTTGAAAAACTATTCAACAATAATAGGAAGACGCAGAAATTCATCAACATAATTGCAGCAGCCGGAACTGCAGTAATGATTATACTATTGTTATTATTGAAACTAAACATGCTGCCGGTAAGGTATCAATAACATTACCTGGCACAAAAGCTTCGCTGTTTTTTAACTGATATATACGCCTCTTAAAAGATTTACTTCTTCTTTAAGCTCTCAAGATATTCCAGCAAATTAGCCAGGTCTTCATTGCTCATGTTTTGATACAAGCCTTCAGGCATCAGGGATGTTTTCATTTCTTTCTTTGAAGCTACTTCATTCATCTTTATCTGCTGTGTTGTGCCGTCGGGAAATTTAACTTCCATTACTGTTTCCTTTTTACTTGCAATAATGCCGCTCATGACAGAGCCGTCATTGATTTTTTTTTACCATCCTTCGTATCCAAAACTAATTACGTCAGAAGGATGAACAATGGCATCGAGCAAACCATCTTTTGCATATTTGGAACCAATCTCTGTAAGCTTCGGGCCAAAATCTTTTCCTTCGTTTCCAGCTACATGGCATACAGAACACGTATTCATGAAAATAACTTTTCCTTTCGCCGCATCAGCTTTTATAGCAGTAAGCTCATTCATCGTTGGCGCTTTCTTTAAAGCAGTTGTTGTATGACCAGGCAAATAACTTTCTGCCTCGCTTTTTACAGAGCCACGCCATGCGCCACTAACACTTGCAACAACATCAGGAATCAATTCGGCAGGAACTTTTTTTGCTTTTAAAATTTCAAGCACCCTGTCTTCACCACCCCAGCTTTTGCCAATTTTACCTGCGGCATCTTTGCGTATGTTCATCGGATATTCAGGAGACAGTGCAACTTTTTGAATGATGTCAATTGATTCTTTGCTGCCCACGCCACTCAATGCTGCCAGCAATGCTTTTGTTTGTGATGTGTCTTTTTCAGTTAATACTTTCTGCACAAGTGCATTACCTTTTAACGTTAATAATAACCTTGCGGCATCTCTTCCCAAACCGGTGTTTGCACTGTCAATGGCAAGCTGCAAAAGGTTTTTGTTCTCAGCTTTTACTTCATACTGTTTTACAAATTCTATGTATTCAGGTGTTCTTTGCACAGACTGAATTACATCCGCTAATGCTTTTTGCGCAGCAGCAGAATGCTGTACCGTTTTTACATCAAGGGCATGCAACGCCAGTTTGTTTAATGATACATCATTCGATGTATTATCTGTAATCATTTTTACGAGATAAGAAGATTTTGCAGGGCCTGTATTAAAGTCAAATGCGCGGAAATATCTTAAACGGTCTTGAACAGGAACATTTTTATCTGAAGCAAGCCGGGCAAGGTAAGGAACGGCTTCATCCGTTCTTGCACGCCACACAATATCTCTGGATGCTGCAGATTGCAATGGATCTTTTACCTGGTTAAGGTAGGCTTTAAAAAATGCGTTCCATTGTTTATCGGCGCCAATGCCCAAAGCTTCCAGATACCACCGGTCTTTTTCATTATGCTGCATGGCAAGCGTTGCCCACAATTCCGGCGCTTCAGCAGATTTGTTATGATGCAAAGCGATAGCACATTCTCTTCGCACCTGGGCATCACTATCATTCACCAATTGCTTAACAACATTTACCACATCACCATTTAATTCTCTTGCCGCCCTTAAACCTGTAATGCGCAAATCGGGATTATTATTATTTATTGCCTGTTGAATATATTGCTGTGCATTTGCATTTTTCATTTTTATCAAAACCCAAAATGCCCTTGCACGCATGCGGGGATTTGCATTTTCATCATTCCATAATTTTTCCAATGCAGGCACTGCTTCCGTTCCCATTGATTGTAATGTGGTGAATGCATGGTAACGAACAGAAAGATTGGCATTTTGCAAAGCCGTGATGGCGCCTTCGGGGGTTGAATAATTTTCTTTGGGGATAGTATAGGCTGAATTGGAAGGAGCGACACGGTAAATTCTACCGCGTGTTTGATCACCAGCCTGGTGTCCACCCACACCCGGATCATACCAATCCGCAACAATCAATGAACCATCAGGGGCAACACAAATATCTGCAGGGCGAAACCATTTATCTTTTTCGCCTTCAAGTATATTAATAATTTTCGCAGCATATCCTGCACCGTTTTTTGTGATGGAATAAGAGCGTACAATGTTTGTACCTGCATCACAATGTATCAACTGGCCCTGAAATTCTTTAGGCAATAATGAGCCTTCATAAACAACTATTCCTGTTGGCGAGCCTGCGCCTGTCTGTAATAAATTGGGCACTTCACCGGGATCATTCAAATGCCAGTGGCGAAAAGGAATTGAATCTTCAATGTTCGTCCTGTTTGCCTGCCAGCCCGCACCGGTCATTTCATCTGTGTAACCATAATTTCCATAGTCCATAACATAGTTAATGCGAACGCCGCGGTTACCATCATCATCATTATCACTTTGCCACAGTGTGCCATAACTATCTACAGCCACTTCGTATGGGTTGCGGAAGTTCTGGCCCAAACATTCCACATGCGAGCCATCGGGATTGCAGCGAAATACCATTCCCTGTTTATATTTTTTTGAATCGATAGGATCGCCGTCCTGGTCGGGAACAGGCTTGCCGTTCTTATCTTTTAATTGCCTGCCTTCATTCCCAAAATTGAAATACAGTTTTCCATCAGCGCCAAAGGTGAATGTATGCATGCCATGATCATGTTGTTCGCCTCCAATGCCCGAAAACATTATCTCTTTCCTGTCAGCTTTATCATCACCATCATCATCGTAAAATGCCCATACATAAGGGCTTTGAGATATCAAAACCTGTTTGCCTAACACACATATACCAAGCGGCGCATTTAGTTCAGGCCCCTGATAAAAGACCTTTGCCGTGTCAGCCCTGCCATCGCCATTGGTATCTTCTAAAATCATTATCCTGTCACCTGCAGCATTTGTTGGGTTCCCGTTAATTGCAGGACGATAATTATAAGCTTCGGTTACCCAAACGCGCCCTCTTTCATCCACATCAATATTGGTTGGGTTTTTTAACATGGGTTCTGTTGCAAAAGTGCGCACAGCAAGGCCATCGAACGCCTCCAATCCTTTCAATGCATTTTCTGCAA
The DNA here is from genome assembly GCA_023386395.1 of Bacteroidota bacterium. Taxonomy (GTDB): domain Bacteria; phylum Bacteroidota; class Bacteroidia; order Chitinophagales; family Chitinophagaceae; genus Parafilimonas. The sequence continues at coordinate 1,207 of JAEWJV010000448.1, read as the reverse complement.
GATGCTGTTGCGCTTCAGTGAGGGTATCAGCTTTTGTTTCAGAAGTTTTGTTTGTGTTGTTTTTGCAGGAAATCAGAACAGAAATAGCCAGGCAGATAAATGGAAACGAACGGTTCATTGTGCAAACAAGTTTTAACGAATGATGATAAAGTACTTTTATTACTCTTTATGAAGCAAGCTTTATAAGCTTAGGAAAACGCAAAATAAAATATGCATCGCAAAATCTCCAGAATATTTATAAAAGGATGTTCTGCTTTAAAATAAATAATCCAGAAAAAGTAAATAATAAACTTGATCTTTTCATTGTTCATTTAATTTCTTTGCACGCATGAAGGGCGCTTTGATCCGTTTGCACATCGCTGTTTTTCTCTGGGGTTTTACCGGAGTGCTTGGCCGCGCCATTAATTTGAATGAGGGCTGGCTGGTTTGGTGGCGTATGTTTATTACTGTGGTTAGCCTGTGGGTGTTTTTTTATTTTCTTAACCGCATACGTGCTGTTGCTTTTAAAGATTTTCTCAAAATTGCCGCCATTGGCACAGTACTTTCGCTGCACTGGCTTGCATTTTACGGAAGCATTAAATATTCAAATGTATCCATTGCATTAACCTGTCTCAGCACTACCGGCTTAATGAGCGCCATTATTGAACCGTTATTTTTCAGGAGAAAAGTAAATGTATTTGAGCTGGTGCTGGGCTTTTTTGCATTAGGTGGCATTGTAATAATTTATGCAACGAACCTTCATTTTTCTGTAGGGATTTATATAGGGTTAGTGGCTGCGCTTTTAACGGTAATTGTATCGGTAATGAATAAGAAATTAATCAGCGGTCATGCGCATGATACCATCACTTTATACCAGTTAACGGGTGGCTTTGTTGGCCTGAGCATTTTATTGCCTTTTTATAATATGCTGTTTCCTTCAGCACAACATTTACCCCAGCAGCTTGACTGGCTGTGGCTGATTATTTTGAGCTGGTTCTGCACCATACTCACTTTTATTTTATACATCAATGCGCTAAAACAGGTAAGCGCGTTTACGGTAAACCTTACGCTTACACTGGAACCTGTTTATGGAATTATACTTGCCTTTATTCTTTATAAAGAAAATGAAAGTTTAAGCAGGTATTTCTATTTTGGCTTCGCACTGATATTTATTGCAGTGATATTACAAATGCTGCGATTATTGAAAGATAAAAGAAAGCTCCCGGTA